>NZ_JBNDKI010000012.1:0-139030 GCF_050435445.1 Luteibacter sp. 621
CACACATCACCCCCCCCACCCCCCACTCAAAACAAAACACCCCCGCCCGCGCTGTGTGTTTTTTTTTTGGCCGCGGGGGGGGGGGGGGGGGCCGGCCCCCCGGCGCGCGGGGGCGGGGGCCCCCCCCCCCCCCCCCCCCCCCCCCCCCCCCCGCTCCTACAAGAGCATGCGAGCCATGTCGCCAGCGCCCATCGGCACGATGGCGCCCCGCAGGCCGTTGTTACGCCTTGCGCTTGAGCTGTGCCGCTTCGCGGGCCAGCGCTTCGATGCCGGCGTAGTCGCCCGCGGCGAGCTTGTCGGCGGGGGTGAGCCATGAGCCGCCCACGCAGGCGACGTTCGGCAGCGCCAGGAAATCCGGGGCGTTGGCGAGGCTGATACCGCCGGTCGGGCAGAAGGTGATCTGCGGCAGCGGCGAGGCCCACGCACCGATCAGCTTGGCGCCGCCGGCCGGCACGGCCGGGAAGAACTTCTGGAAGCGATAGCCACGCTCAAGCAGTTCCATGGCTTCGCTGGAGGTGGCGGCGCCGGGGAGCAGCGGCAGTTCGTGGTCATCCGCCGCATCGAGCAGGCGCGGGCTGCTGCCCGGCGATACGGCGAATTTCGCCCCCGCCTTGAAGGCGGCCTCAAGATCTTTAGCGGTCAGCACGGTGCCCACGCCGATGAAGGCGCCTTCGACTTCGGCGGCGATCGCACGCACGGCGTCGAGCGCGGCCGGCGTGCGCAGGGTCACCTCGATCGCCGGGATGCCGCCCGCGACCAGCGCACGCGCCATGCCTACGGCCTTCGAGGCATCCTCGATAATCACCACGGGGACGACCGGTGCGAGGGCCAGCGTGGCGGCGACCTTGGCCTGCTTTACTTCGTTGCTCATCGTTACTCCACTGATCAGAACACGCCCGCGCCGAGGTCGGCCGCGACGGCCGACTGACGGAACATGGCGAAAAGTTCGCGGCCCATGCCGGTGTGGTGCACACCCAGGTCCACGTTATCGGGAACACGGCTGTTCCAGTCGTCGGCATCCACCAGCACTTCAACCGTGCCGGCAACCGCATCCAGGCGCACCATGTCACCCGTGCGAATGCGTGCGATCGGGCCACCGGCTTCGGCTTCCGGCGTGACGTGGATGGCCGCGGGCACGCGGCCCGAAGCGCCGGACATGCGTCCGTCGGTCACCAGCGCCACGCGGTAACCGCGATCCTGCAGCAGGCTCAGGGTTGGCGTGAGCTTATGCAGCTCGGGCATGCCGCGCGCACGCGGGCCCTGGAAGCGTACGACGGCAATGAAATCGCGGTTCAGTTCACCACGATCGAAGGCGTGCTTTACGTCATCCTGTTCGTCGAACACGATGGCCGGTGCCTCGATGATCATGCGGTCTTCCGGCACCGACGACACCTTGATGACGCCGCGACCGAGGTTGCCCTTGAGCATGCGCAGGCCGCCATCGGCACGGAACGGTTCGCTGATGGCGCGCAGCACGCCGCGGTTGCCGCTCTCCTTCGAAACGGGATGCCAGGCGAGCTTGCCATCCTCGAGCGCCGGGTAGCGCCGGTAGGCCTCCAGCCCGTGGCCCATGATGGTATTCACATCGTTGTGCAGCAGCCCCGCGCTAAGCAGCTGATCCATCAGGAAGCCCATGCCGCCCGCGTCGTGGAAGTGGTTCACGTCCGCGTAGCCATTCGGATACACGCGTGCCAGCAGGGGCACGACCGACGACAGTGCGTCGAAATCGTCCCAGCGCAGATCGATGCCCGCGGCACGCGCGATCGCGACGAGGTGCAGCAGGTGGTTGGTGGAACCACCGGTGGCATGCAGGCCGACCACGCCGTTGACGATCGCCCGCTCATCGATGATGCGGCCGATAGGCATGTAGTGCTCGCCCATGCAATCGCTGGCGAGCACGCGCTCCACGGTCGCCTCGGTCAGGGCGTGGCGCAGTGGCGTGTCGGGCAGTTCGAAGCTCGAACCCGGCAGGTGCACACCCATGATTTCCATGAGCATCTGGTTGGAGTTGGCGGTACCGTAGAACGTGCAGGTGCCCGCGCCATGGTACGAGCGTGCCTCCGCTTCCAGCAGTTCCGCCCGCGTGGCCTTGCCGGCGGCGAAGGCCTGGCGCACCTTCGATTTCTCTTCGTTGGGGATACCCGACGGCATCGGGCCCGAGGGCACGAATGCGCTGGCGAGGTGGCCGAAGGAGAGGGCGCCGATCATCATGCCCGGCACGATCTTGTCGCAGATGCCCAGATAGAGCGCGCCTTCGTACATATCGTGCGAGAGCGACACGGCGGTGGCCATGGCGATCAGATCACGTGAGAACAGCGACAGCTCCATGCCCGGACGGCCCTGGGTCACGCCATCGCACATGGCAGGGACGCCGCCAGCGACCTGCGCGGTGGCGCCATAGCGGCGCGCGATGGTGCGGATGCGCTCCGGATAGCCCTCGTACGGCTGGTGCGCGGAAAGCATGTCGTTGTACGCGGTGACGATCGCGATATTGGCCGCATGGCCGTTGCGCAGCGCATCTTTATCCGGCTCGCACGAGGCGGCGAAGCCATGGGCAAGGTTGCCGCAGGACAGGTGATGGCGCTTGGCGCCGTTGCCGCGCGCGGCATCGATCTTGGCGAGGTAGGCCGTGCGCGTGGCGTGGCTGCGCTCGACAATGCGCTGGGTCACCTCGGCGAGGACGGGGTGCAGGGTCATGGCGGTGTTCTCAGGCTTTGACCGGTTAAATCACGGCGCCGTTCAGGGCGCCCAGAAGACGTGGAGGGGCACGCGATCCTGCGTGAGCACGGCGCGGATGGGCACGTCTTCGCCGGCTTCCGCCCTGGCGAGCAGTTCCTTCTTGTCGTTGCCTTCGATATGCAGGTACAGCGTGCCGGCGTCGAGCACGCGCGGCAGCGTGAGCGTGATGCGCGGCTCGCCGGCGCCGCCGGCGCGCATGGAGATCACGGCCTTCTTGCCGTTCGGATCCAGTGCTTCGGCAAGGTTATCGCCACCGGGGAAGAACGACGCGGTATGCCCATCGGGGCCCATGCCGAGAATGACGACATCGAGCTTGCCGAGCGCATCGATGCGCTTGCCGACGTCGCCAAGCGCGGCATCGACGTCATCCTTGTGCGCCTTGTCGAACAGCGGGACGAAGGTCGCGGTGTGCGCTTCGTGGTGCAGCAGGTGCTCGGCGACCAGGCGCGCGTTCGAACGATCGCTATCGGTATCGACCCAACGCTCGTCGACCAGCGTGATGGTCACCTTCGACCAGTCGATTTCCTGCTCGCACAGCACGGCGAACATCTGCTTGGGCGTGCCGCCGCCGGAAACGGCGAGGGTGGCCTTGCCGCGCGCCTTGATGGCGGCGTCCAGCTTCGACGCGATATCGCGCGCCAGCTTGTCGGCGAGCGTGAGCTTGTCGGCGTATTCGTTGCGGATGATCTTTGCGTTCATGCGGCGTCCTCGGCCCAGGTGCGGCCATCGCGTTCGATAAGCGCCACGGCGGCGCTGGGACCCCAGGTACCTGCGGTGTACGGCTTCGGCGTATCGCCGCTTGCCTCCCAGGCGTCGAGGATGGGACCGGCCCAGTTCCACGCCGCTTCCACTTCATCGCGGCGCATGAACAGGGTCGGGTTGCCACGCACGACATCGAGGATGAGCCGCTCGTAGGCATCGGGCTGCTGCACACCGAACGCCGCCGCGAAACTCATGTCGAGCGGCACGTGGCGCAGGCGCAGGCCGCCCGGACCCGGATGCTTGATCGTCAGCCACAGCTTCACGCCCTCGTCCGGCTGCAGGCGCAGCGTCAGGCGGTTGGGCAGGAGCGGGCCGCTCGCGGGATCGAAGATGGAATGCGGCAACGCACGGAACGTGACCACGATCTCCGAGACGCGATTGGGAAGGCGTTTGCCGGTGCGCAGGTAAAACGGCACGCCGGCCCAGCGCCAGTTACCGATCTCCGCCTTGAGGGCGACGAAGGTTTCGGTTTTTGACTGGTCGCTGCCGAGTTCTTCGAAGTAACCCGGAACGCCCTGACCTTCCGCTGCACCGGCACGGTACTGGCCGCGCACGGTGAGCTGGGCTGCGTTCGCGCCGTTGATGGGGCGGAGCGAGCGCAGCACCTTGAGCTTTTCATCGCGCACCGCATCGGGTGCCAGCGACGAAGGCGGCTCCATGGCAAGCATGCACAGGAGCTGCAGGATGTGGTTCTGGACCATGTCGCGCAGGGCGCCCGCACGGTCGTAGTAACCGGCGCGGTGGCCCACGCCCACGGTCTCGGCCACGGTGATCTGCACGTGGTCGATGTGCTGGGCATTCCACAGCGGCTCGAACAGGGCGTTGCCAAAGCGCAGCGCCAGCAGGTTCTGCACCGTTTCCTTACCCAGGTAATGGTCGATGCGGTAGGTCTGCGATTCGGTGAATACCTTGGCTACCGCATCGTTGATGGCGTTGGCGCTTTGCAGATCGCGGCCGATCGGCTTTTCCAGCACCACGCGCGACCCTTCGCCGTTCAGGCCAAGGCTGCCCAGGCGCTGGCAGATATCGGTGAAGATTTCCGGCGAGGTCGAGAGGTAGAACACACGGATGTGTTCCTTGTGCTCGGCCATCAGCGCGGCGAACTCATCCCAGCCATCGGCCTTGCGCGCATCGAGCGAGCGGTAGCCGATCATCTGGATGAAGGCATCCAGCTGGGCCGGCGCGACGTGGGAGACACTCTTCTCTACAGCCGCGCGCACCTGCTCGCGGTAACCGGCATCGTCCAGGCCTTCGCGCGCCACGCCGATGATCCGGCTGCGCGGCTGGATCTGGCCATCGATGAACCGGTGGTACATCGCGGGGAGGAGCTTGCGCACGGCGAGGTCGCCCGTGCCGCCGAAGATAACCAGGTCAAAGGGTTCGACCGGGAGGGAGGGAGCGCTCACGACAGTGCCTCTTGAGGGTTGCATCAGGGGTTCCGCTCGATCGTACCAGTGTCATACCACGGCGTACCAGCCCCGTACCACTCGGTGGATGCTTCCTCTCTACGTAACTTAGTGATCACACAACGGAAACGTTTTCACGGGGTTTTAGATCGTGCAAACAACCGTTCGGTCAAACGGCCGGTCTTCTCGGGACCAGACCGCCTTGCCCCAGTGGTCAGGTATTGGTATCTTCGCCGAATGGAACCCGCCCTCGTCGCCGAATACCAGCGCCTGCAGTCCGACCCGGCCGCCCGCCTGCCGCTGGCGTACATGCGTTTGCGCCGGGCCATCCGCAATGTGATCGAGAACGGCGAGGTGCAGGTGGGCCACGCCCTGCCTAGCGAACGCGACCTGGCCAGGGCCCTCACCCTGTCCCGGGTCACGGTGCGCAAGGCGATCGGCGGCCTGGTCGAGGATGGCCTGCTGACCCAGCGCCATGGCGCCGGCACGTTCGTTTCCGAGCGGATCGTGAAGCCGCTCTCGCGCATGACCAGCTTCACCGAGGACCTGCGTGCCCGCGGCCTGAACCCGCGCTCGGAGTTCTTCGAAAAGGCGATCGGCGAAGTGAACCCCGAGGAGGCCATGGCGATGAACCTGTCGCCAGGCACCCAGGTGGTACGCCTGCACCGCTTGCGCTACGCGGGCGATGAACCCCTGGCCATCGAGCGCAGCGCGGTGCCGCTGGCCCTGTTGCCCGACCCGGGCCTGGTCGAGGATTCCCTGTACGAAGCGCTGGATAAGCTGGGCAACCGGCCCACCCGCGCCCTGCAACGCCTGCGCGCCGTGGTGCTGGGCCCCGCCCAGCTCCGCCTGCTGCGCCTGCCCACCGGTAGCGCCGGCCTGAACATTGAGCGGCGCAGCTTCCTCGACGACGGACGCATCGTCGAGTTCACCAACTCCTGGTACCGCGGCGATATCTACGATTTCGTGGCGGAACTGCAAAGCGACTGACAAGCCGAAAGCCACCATGACCATCCAGCCGCAAGACACCCTGATGTTCCGCGAAGCGCACGAGACCGCCGAGGTCGTGGAGCGCCAGCTCGCCCATAACGAGCCGGTGATTGCCGCGCTGGCCGAGCGCCTGCGCGCCCACCCGCCGCGCATGGTCATCACCTGCGCCCGCGGCAGCTCCGACCACGCGGCCATGTACGGCAAGTACGTATTCGAGACGCAGCTGGGCGTGGTCACCGCCTCGGCATCGCCCTCGGTCACCTCCATCTACCACGCCGACCAGCACCTGGATGGCGCGCTGTATGTCGCGGTATCGCAATCGGGCAAGAGCCCGGATCTGGTCCGCAATGCCGAAGCGGCCAAGCGCGCCGGTGCCTACGTGGTCGCCCTGGTCAACGTGGTTGATTCGCCGCTGGCGGCCGTCGCCGATGTGGTCGTGCCGCTGCATGCCGGCCCCGAGAAGAGCGTGGCCGCGACCAAGAGCTATCTCGGCGCGCTGTTCGCCATCCTGCACATCGCCGCCCGCTGGAGCGGCAAGCCCGAGATCGCCGATGCGCTCACCGCGCTGCCGGCGCAGCTGCGCCAGGGGTGGGACGCCGACTGGTCCGCCCTGACTGATGGCCTGGTCGATGGACACAACCTGTTCGTCGTCGGCCGCGGCTTCGGCTTTGCCGGGGCCCTCGAAGCGGCGCTGAAGTTCAAGGAAACCTGTGGCCTGCACGCCGAGGCGTTCAGCGCGGCGGAAGTGAAGCACGGCCCGATGGCGCTGGTGGGCCCCGATTTCCCGGTGCTGTTCTTCGCGCAGAACGACGACACCCTGCCGGGCGTGCTCGATGTCGCCGCCGAATTCCGCAAGCGTGGCGCCAAGGTGTGGGTTGCCGCACCGGGCGCGACGGGCGATGGCGTGCTGCCGCTGGTCGCGACCGCGCCGATCGCGGCGCCGCTGGTCACCGTGCAGAGCTTTTACCGCGCCACCGCGGCCCTCGCGCTCAAGCGCGGCTTCAATCCCGATGTCCCGCCGCACCTCAACAAGGTGACGGAAACCGTCTGATACCTGATCTGAATCGAAGGACTTCGCCATGACCCTCGCCCTCGTCAACGGCCGCGTGCTGACCGACAACGGCTTCCAGACCGGCTTCGCGGTGCTGGTCGATGATGACAAGATCACCGGGCTCGCCCTGCCATCGGATCCGCGCGTGCGCGCGGCCGAACGGCACGACCTGGGCGGGCGGACGTTGCTGCCGGGCTTCATCGATTGCCAGGTAAACGGTGGTGGCGGCGTGCTGTTCAACGACGCGCCGACCGTCGATACGATCCGCGCGATCGGCGAGGCGCACGCGAAGTACGGCACGACAGGCTTCCTGCCCACGCTGATCAGCGACGATGCCGAAGTGATGTCGCGCGCCATCGATGCCGTGAACGAAGCGGTGGAGCAGGGCGTACCCGGCGTGCTCGGCGTGCACCTGGAAGGCCCGTTCATCGCGCCGGAACGCAAGGGCGTGCACGATCCGGCCAAATTCCGTATCGCCGGCGCGGATGACATCGCCATGGTGGCGCGCCGCCACGGTGGCGTGACCTTGCTCACCCTGGCGCCAGAGCGCGCCAGCGATGACGTGCTGAAGCAGCTGGTCGATAACGGCGTGATCGTCTGCGCGGGCCATACCGCCGCCGACTACGAGACGACGCGCAACGCGCTGGCCATGGGCGTGCGCGGCTTCACTCATCTCTTCAATGCGATGACGCCGTTCACCAGCCGCGAGCCGGGCGTGGTCGGCGCCGCGCTGGAAGATCACGCGAGCTGGTGTGGCCTGATCGTGGATGGCCACCACGTGCATCCGGCATCGCTGCGCGTCGCGATCGCGGCGAAGACGCGCGAGAAGATGATGCTGGTGACCGATGCGATGCCGCCGGTGGGTTCGGATAACCCGAATTTCGTGCTGAAGGGCGAGACGATCACGGCGAAGGATGGTGTCTGCCAGACGGCCGATGGCACGCTGGCCGGCTCGGCGCTGGATATGGCCTCGGCGGTGCGCAATACGATCAATATGGTGGGCGTGCCTTACGATGAGGCGGCGCGCATGGCATCGACGTACCCGGCGGCGTTCCTGGGCCTGGGTGCGACGCACGGCCACATCGCCGCGGGCTTCCGCGCGGATTTCGTGGTGCTGGACGATACCCACCACGTGGTCGAAACCTGGATCGGCGGCCAGCGCGTCTACACCGCCTGATCAGGCTCGCCTTCGGCTTTGCGCTCTTCCTGTAGGAGCGCGCTTGCGCGCGATGCCTCACGAAGCAGCGATGCGGAAACGCCATCGTGTGCTTCCGCACGTCGCTCACTGCGCGCTGGCAATCACCGTCGCCGGCACGCTACCCGCGCCACTCGTCACGATCGCACCCATGGTCAGCACGCACGTCAGCACGGCGGCGACGAAGAAGGTCTTCAGCAGGAAGGTTTCGGTTTTCATGGTCGGTCTCCTTGGTTTAGGTCGATGGGGCGTCGAGGCCCCTTGTCTTGGAGAGTGCATGCGCCGTGCCAACGTGCGCGGTGCTTAACGAAGGGCGCTGCGAGGCCGTGTCCCGTGGTCTGCGCGTTGATCATCGGCGCGTCCGCGGACGGTGGCCTGTCCGCAAACCAGTGTCCGGACGCATGGTTCAATGGGGGGTGTCCGGCATCGCCGCTTCGTGAGGTGATCGCGCGCGAGCGCGCTCCTACAGGGGTGACCGCACCGATATGGTGGCTTGTGGCGCATGAAACGGGGCGTTTGGACTCGGCGGTGGGCAGGCCCCTGGGGCCGACATGAGCGGAGGGCCGCCGGGCGATTCGCTTATCGCGATGAGGCTGCCTACGGCCCGGTCCGAAGGTCCGCGACTGGCGGCCCCAGGGGCCTGCCCACCACCGACCCCGACGACCCCCAGCCTAAGGCGGCGCAAGCCGCTCAACGCATGCATTCGCCGAGGCGAATGAACTGATTCCCTCCGATCCCGCCCAATCACCGCTAGAATGCCCCCGTTCGGGTGTCCACCCGCCTCCATGGCGGTAAGGATGAAACGGGAAGCCGGTGCGCCGCTGAAGCGGCAAGGCCGGCACTGCCCCCGCAACGGTAAGCCCCAGGGGAACACCCCCGTTCTGTCCGGCCTTGGCCACTGCTCCGAACGGGGTGGGAAGGCGCCGGAAGAATCCGCGAGCGCGGCAAGGGCGAGTCCGGAGACCGGCCCGAAACACCCCCTGCGCCAGCCATGGCCGCGGGGGTGAACCTGTTTCGGACGATTCGCGGCGGGCGGATCCGGACAGCCTCCGGGCCCCGCTGCCCGTGCGCCGTTCGCTCCTCCCCCGTGGCCGTCCCGGTTTAAAGACTTGCCGCCCTGCGGCACGAGGACGCTCCACACATGAAGAAGACCCTGCTCGCGACAGCCCTGCTGTCGTCCATCGCCATCGCGCATGCCGCCGACGCCCCGGAAACGCTGCCCTCGGTCGTCGTCACCGCCAACCGCGCGCCCACCCCGCTGGACGAGGTGCTCGCCCCGGTCACCGTGATCACCCGCGACGATATCGAGCGCCTGCAGCCCACCAGCGTGCAGGACCTGCTCACCGGCCTGCCCGGCGTGGTCATGGCCAACACCGGCGGCCTCGGCCAGCAGACCTCGATGTTCATGCGCGGCACCAACTCGGCCCATACGCTGGTGCTGATCGATGGCGTGCGCGTCGGCACCGTGGGTGCCGGCCTGCCGGCCTACGAGCAGCTCCCCGTGGAGCAGATCGACCACATCGAAGTCGTGCGTGGCCCGCGCTCCACCCTGTACGGCTCGGACGCCATCGGTGGCGTCATCCAGATCTTCACCCGCCACGGCCAGGCCGGCGAAGCGCCGACCCCGTCGGTCTCGGTGACCGGTGGCAGCCATGGCTACACCGCCGGCCAGGTCGGCGTTTCCGGTGGCACCACGCACGGCTGGTACAACGCCAGCCTGGGCGGCCAGTACACCGCGGGCATCAACGCCTGCCGCATCGGCGCCGCCGACGCTGGCAAGGGTTGTTTCACCGATGAGCCGGATCACGATGCCTACCGCACCTACAACGGCGCGCTCTCGGGCGGCTACCGCTGGGATGACGGCACCGAGCTCACCGGCAGCTGGCTGCGCAGCAAGGGCACCATCGAATATGACGGTGATTTCCAGAACCTGACCCGCCGTTCGCAGCAGGTCGCTGGCGGCAAGCTCAGCTTCGACGCCATGGCCGACTGGCGCATGTCGGTAAGCCTGGGCCAGAACCAGGACCGCGCGGACAACTACCTCAACGGTTCGGAAAAGACCTGGTACGACGCAGACTTCAATCCGCACGTGGGCGCCGATAAGCTGCGCATGGGTTACCTGTACTCCAAGCGCAACCAGGCCGCCTGGCAGAACGATTTCACCCTGGCGCCGGGCCAGACCCTGAGCGCGGGCGTGGATTACCAGCAGGAGAAGCTGGATAGCGATACGGATTATCTCAAGACCACCCGCAACAACACCGGCGTGTTCGCCCTGTACCAGGGCGTGTTCGGGCCGCACGAGATCCAGCTCTCCGCGCGCCACGACCACAACAACCAGTTCGGCAACCACAACACCGGCTCGGCGGCGTACGGCTTCCGCTTCGATAACGGCATGCGCATCACCGCGTCGTACGGCACGGCGTTCCATGCGCCGACCTTCAACGACGAGTACTACCCCTACGGTGCGCCCGTCTCGCTGAAGCCGGAGAAGTCGCGCACGGCCGAGATCGGCCTGAGCGGCGGCCCGGGCATCTGGAACTGGGCGGTGAACGCCTACCAGACCAAGGTGGATGACCTGATCGGCTACGACGCCAACTTCCTGCCGATCAACGTGAGCCAGGCGCGCATCCGCGGGCTGGAAGGCCAGCTGGGCGCCGATGTGGATGGCTGGCACGTGCGTACCTACCTGACGCTGCAGCAGCCGCTGAACCGCGATAGCGGCCCGCAGGAAGACAACCTGCTGGCCCGCCGCCCGCGCCGCACCGGCCGCGTGGACCTGGACAAGGACCTGGGCGCATTCACGCTGGGCGGCTCGGTGTACGCCGCGGGTTACAGCTACGACGATGCGGCCAACACCACCCGCCTTGGCGGCTACACCACCGCTGACCTGCGCGCCACCTGGCACGTGGACAACGCCTGGAGCGTGCAGGGTCGCGTGGCCAATGTGGCGGACAAGCGCTATGAGACGGCGGCGTACTACAACCAGCTGGGCCGCACCTACTACGTGACGGTGCGCTTCGCGCCCGTCCCGTAAGCGGTAACGCACACCGGGCCATCCGCGAATGGCCCCACCCCCTGTAGGAGCGGGGGGGGGGGGGGGGGGGGGGGGGGGGGGCGCCCCCCCCCCCCCCCCCCCCCCCCCCCCCGCTCCTACAGCAAGGCGGTCATCCATCGGGGGATAGCTGCTTAAACAGCCTTCCCCTGCCTTTCGGCAGGGGGCTGACGGACGGCACAGGCGACGGATGGCACCGTAACGGCATAAAGTGCGCGGCGCGGGACTTTCCCGCTGTCACAGGATGTGTCGTGAATTTCTTTGCTCCTTTCATTCGCCGGCCCCGGGGAACGTCGCTGCTCGCGGCGGGCCTCACGCTGGCCGGCATACTGGCCTACATGCTGCTGGGCGTGGCCGCGCTGCCCTCGATCGAGGTGCCGGCGGTATTCATCCAGGCGCAGATGCCGGGCGCCAATGCGCAGACGATGGCGAACACCATCATCGCGCCGCTGGAACGCCACCTGGGCCAGATCCCGGGCGTCGACCAGATGTACTCAAACAGTACCGAAGGCGCAGGCTTCGTCCGTATCCGCTTCACCATGGACCGCTCCACCGATGCCGCCGCGCGCGACGTGCAGGCCGCTATCAACGCGTCCATCGCCGATCTTCCCGCGGGCATGCCCAGCCCGCCGCAGTACTTCAAGTTCGATACGGGGCAAATCCCCGTGCTGCTGGTCTCGTTCACCTCGAAGACGATGCCGGCGGACAAGCTGTTCGATGTGGTCGATACGCTGATCCGGCCCACGGTTTCGCAGATCGATGGCGTGGCACGCGTGCAGGTGTTCGGCGGCACGCCCCATGCGGTGCGCGTGGAACTGGATACGAATGCCCTTTCGACGAAGGGGCTGACCACGAACGACGTGTCGAACGCGCTGCAGGCGGCCAACGTCAATTCACCGCAGGGGCTGCTCTCGGACGGCCGCTCGCAAATGACCGTGATCGCCAACGATGGCCTGCGCGACGCGGATGAATTCGCACGCATCCTGGTCGCCATGCGCAACGACACGCCGGTGCGCCTGTCGGATATAGCCAAGGTCACCAGCGGCCAGCAGGACATCTACCAGAAGGCGTGGTTCCAGGGCGAACGCTCGGTCACCATGCAGATCAGCAAGCGCCCCGAAGCCAACTCGATCGAGACGGCCAACGCCATCCGCGCGGCACTGCCACGTTTCCGCGCCATGCTGCCGGCCGATGCGGTCGTCACCCCCATCTTCGACCTGACCCAGACCACCCAATCAGCGCTGCACGAGGTGAAGGTCGCGCTGATGATCTCGATCGTGATGGTGTGCCTGGTGATGCTGGTGTTCCTGCGCCGGCTGGGCCCCACGCTCATCGCGACGCTGAGCGTGCCGCTATCGCTGGCGGGCGCCTTCGTAGTGATGTGGACGCTGGGCTACACCCTGAACACCATGTCGCTGATGGCGCTGGTGCTGTGTATCGGCTTCGTCGTGGACGATGCGATCGTGGTGATCGAGAACATCGTGCGCCACATGGAGAACGGCTCGGCGCCGATGCCGGCCTCACTGGAAGGTGTGCGCGAGATCGGCTTCACGGTCATCTCCATCACCATCTCGCTGGTGGCCGTATTCGCGCCACTGCTGTTCGGCAACAACATGATCACCAAGCTCCTGCGCGAGTTCTCGGTGACCCTGGCGGCGGCGGTGCTCATTTCCGCCGTGGTATCGCTGACACTTACGCCTGCGCTTTGCGCGCGCTACCTGAAGCACGACGAACCCGACCGCGTGCCGGGTCGCCTGGAAAGGGCCCTTGAGCGGTTCGACAAGGGCTTCCTGCGCCTGTACGAGCGCGGCCTGGACTGGGCCATGCGCCACCGCCGGATCATGCGCTGGCAGCCGATCACGCTGCTGGTCGCCACGTTCGTGCTGGCCTGGGGCGTGGTCGCCACGGCGGGCGGCAACTTCATGCCCGACGAAGACACCGGCATGCTGCAGGCGGAGATCACCGCCGATGCCAATATCTCGCCCGATGAAATGACCCGGCGCCTGAAGCGCGTGGCCGAGATCATGCAGAAGGATTCCACGGTGGCCGATGTCACCGCGATCCTGGGCGGCGACAACGGCGGTGCCGTGGGCAACCAGGGCCTGATGTTCATCGACCTCAAGCCCAAGGGCAGCGGGCCGGATCATCGCCAGGAGTCGATCAAGGAGATCATGGACCGGATGGGCAAGGAGTACGAAAAGATCTCCGACGTCCAGGTGTTCTTTAACCCGGTGCAGTTCCTCGGTGGCGGTGGCGGCAACAGCAACCGTGGCCAGTACTCGTTCCAGCTGATCAGCACCGGCGGCGAAAGCCTTGAGCCGTGGACCCTGAAGCTGGTGCAGATCATGCGCGGCATGAAGGAGTTCAAGGACGTCGGCAGCGATTTCGACGTGGTCGGCAAGCAGCAGATGCTGCAGGTGGACCGCGATGCGGCCAGCCGCCTGCAGATCGGCATGGGCATGATCGATACGGCGCTGTACAACGCGTTCGGCCAGCGCCAGGTGTCGGTCATCTACTCCGACATCAACCAGTATTGGGTGGTGCTGACCGCGGCGGCTGCACAATCGCTTTCGCCCGAGTCGCTGTTGAACACCTATGTGAAGAACAGCGTGGGCAACATGGTGCCGCTTTCGGCGGTGGCGCATATCGCGCCCATCAGCACGCCCAGTGCGGTCACCCACCAGAACCAGCTCGAATCGGCCGATGTCACCTATAACCTCGCGCCGAAGATCACTGCCGACAAGGGCAACACACTGGTAGAGCAGGCGGTGGCGAAGCTCAACCTGCCCGAAGGCGTGCGCATGGATTTCACCGGTGCAAACCAGCGCCTGAAGGATGCGCAGTCCAACGGCATGGTGCTGCTGATTGGTGCGATCCTGGCGGTGTACATCGTGCTAGGCATTCTTTACGAGAGCCTTGGCCACCCGCTCACGATTCTTTCGACGCTCCCCGCGGCGGGCGCGGGTGCGTTCCTGGCGATGCTGGTGACGCAGACGCAGCTCACGTTGATGGCGATCATCTCGGTGTTGCTGTTGATCGGCATCGTGAAGAAGAACGCGATTTTGATGGTGGATTTCGCCTTAACAGCGCAGCGTGAGCAAGGCATGTCGCCGGTCGAAGCCATCCGCCAGGCCGCGCTGGTGCGTTTCCGCCCGATCACTATGACCACGCTGGTGGCGATGGGCGCGGCACTGCCGCTGGCCATCGGTTTCGGCGTGGGTTCGGAGATGCGCCGGCCGCTGGGTATCGCCATCGTTGGCGGCCTGCTGGTGTCGCAGCTGCTCACGCTGCTGAGCACGCCGGCGATTTACCTGTGGAACCACGACCGCAAGGAACGCAAGGTACGCCGCAAGCACCGCAAGATGCTCAAGCAGCGTTACAAGGTGTGGAAGAAGCTGCGTAAGGCCCGCAAGGGATGACGTATCCCCATCGCGCGCAAGCGCGCTCCTACAAGGGCACCGACGCCCTGTAGGAGCGCGCTTGCGCGCGATGGGTGTACGTCACGGCGACAGAACAGCCGCCGCCAACCCCCGCACGTAATCACGCACATCGGTAGGCCAACCCTCGGTCAACGCCGTGAACCGTTCGGCATCGCGGCGGTGGAACGCACGCGAGGCTTCTTCGTAGCCGCCCAGGTTGCCAGCCAGTGCCAGCATCACCCGGTCGACGGCTTCGCTCGCGACGCGCGTGCGGTCGGCATCGGCGTTCTCGCGGCTGGCGTTCTCGACCAGCCGGCGCAGCGCCACGGAGGCACCGCCCGGCTGCGTCGCCAGCCATTCCCAGTGACGCGGCAGTAGCGTCACTTCGCGAGCGACCACTCCCAGCTTCGGGCGGCCCGGCCCGCGACGCGCGGGTGCGCCTTCGCCGGCCGGCAGGCGTGCCAGCACATCGTGCGTGGTACCGCGATAATCAATATCTACCGGGCGGCCGGTACTGTCGTCGTAGATGATGGGGCTGGCGTTGGGCTCGCCATCGAGCAGGGCCTTGCAGCGCTCGGCCACCACGGCCAGCGCACCCGTAGCAACACGGGCGGCGCCATCGAATGCGGTGTAGTTCGTATGCATGGGGGTCTTCCTTAAACCGGGACCCGCCAGATATTACCCGGTAAAAATTACACGTCAATAGCGCCCGGGTAAAAACACTTACTCAGTGGATGCCCCAGGCGTAGCAATCCATCGACAGCACGCCATAGGTTACCCCTCCATCGATCACCCGTGGCGTGTCGTTGCCCGCCGCCCCCGCCGCGACCAGCAAGGGTAGGTAGTGTTCGTCGGTGGGGTGGGCACGCAGGGCCGAGGGCGCGTGGCTGCGGTAATCGCGCAGGGCCTCCGTATCGCCGGCGAGCACCGCGCTGCGCGCCCAGGCGGCAAATGCCCTGGCGTAGTCTTCCGGCTCCCGGGTTACCCGTGCTTCGCGAAGGTTATGCGTGAGGCTGCCCGAGCCCAGGATGGCGACGCCACGATCACGCAAGGGCGCTAATGCCCGGCCAAGGCGCAGCGCCGACGCGACATCCAGGTTATGCGGCATGGACACCTGCAGCACGGGGATATCTGCCGCCGGGCGCAGGTAGCGCAATGGCACCCACGCGCCATGATCGAGGCCACGCTCACCATCCACCAGTGCAGTGAACTCATGCTCGATGAGCAGGCCCGCCGTTTCCGCGGCCAGTGAAGGCAGGCCCGGCGCGGGATAGCCCAGCGTGTAGAGCTCGGGCGCAAAGCCACCGAAATCGTGGATCGTCGCCGGCCGCGGCGCACCGCTAACGCGCACCCCACAGGTCTGCCAGTGCGGCGATACCACGACGATCGCCGTTGCGTTCGCCAGCCGCTCCCCCAGGGTGGTGAGCTGGCTACCCAGCAAGCCGGGCTCCAGCGCGAACGTAGGGGCGCCATGGGAGACGAAGAGGGCGGGAGCGCGTTGCATGGCCGGTTGCCTGGATGCGTTGGGGGGATGATCCCAATGTAGGCATCGTGGCCGCGCGGATAAATCACCGCCGGGCGAACGGATTGTTCAGCGGATGAGGGCTGGCTCGCGGCTCAGCGCATCCAGCGGCACCGGCCGTGAGAACAGGAACCCCTGCATGGCGACGCAGCCTTCCCGTTCCAGCCATTCCCGCTGCGATTGGGTCTCAACGCCTTCGGCCACCACCTGCAGGTTGAGGCTGCGGGCCAGGAAGATGATCGAGCGGCAGATCGAGGCGTCGGCCGTGTCTTCCAGCAACGTGGTAGTGAAGTGCCGGTCCACCTTCATCTTGTCGAGCGGCAGGCGTGAAAGGTAGGTGAGGTTGGAATAGCCCGTACCGAAATCATCCAGCGCGATGCTCACGCCCATCGCACGCAGCTCATGCAGCGTGCGGATCGCACGCTCGGGCTCGTTCATGAACGCGCTTTCGGTCAGTTCCAGCTCCAGCGCGGAGGCGCTCGCGCCCGTTTCGCGCAGGGCCTGGCGCACCTCGGCGACCAGGTCGGAATGGGCCAGCTGCTGCGCGGAAATGTTGACCGCGATGCGGCAGCCCTCGCCCAGCGCCTCCACGACGCGGCGCTGCTGGCGGCAGGCCTCGCGCAACACCCATTGGCCGATCGAGACGATGGCGCCGGTCTCTTCGAGCAACGGAATCAGCTGGTCCGGCCACGCCAGGTCACCGGGCGCCATCGGCCAGCGCAACAAGGCTTCCACGCCGATCGCCTTACCGGTAAGGCTGTCGTGCTGGGTCTGCCAGGCCAGGGCAAGCTCCTGGTCGAGGTGCGCCGGGGCAAGGCGTGTGATGACGGTGAGCCTGGCCATGGCCGTGGCGTGCATGTTTGCCGAGTAACGCTTCCAGGTGTGCCGGCCCGAACGCTTCGCGTCGTACATGGCGGTATCCGCATTGCGGATCAGGGTTTCGGCATCGGCACCATCGCGCGTGGCGAAGGCCACGCCAATACTGCACTTCAGGCGCTGCACGGTGCCTGCCACTTCCAGCGGCTCCTCGATCGCCCGCTGGATGCGTGGCAAGACATCGAGGGCCTTTGCGGGCGGGCCGCTAAACGGCAGCATCGCAACGAACTCGTCACCGCCGAACCGGCCCACGTGGCCAAGGCCATCCAGTGCATCGCCGAGCTTGAGCGTCACATCGCGCAGAACCTGGTCGCCCAACGCGTGGCCCAGCGCATCGTTGATGAACTTGAAATGGTCCAGATCGATGAACAGCACCATCAGGCCGGTGTTATCGCGAATGCACTCATGCACCAGTACATCGAGCTGCTCGCGCAACGCGCGGCGGTTAGGCAAACCGGTCAGTTCGTCGTGCGTGGCCTGGTGGTTCAGGCGCTCTTCGTAGCGGCGCTGCTCGGTCACATCGCGCACGATCACCAGCGTGCCGCGGCCACGCGAATCCTTGTAGTCAGATAGCGCGAGTTCGGCTTCGAACGGCATGCCGCGCATGGGTTCAAGCCAGGCGATGACGCCGGCGTTGTCGGTGCTGCCGGCGCGAATCGCCGCCAGCGCATCACTGTCCATGAAGGTGGACGCGCTGCGCCCGGTCAGGCCCTCGCCCGGTGCGCCCAGGCGCTCTTCGGCCAGCGGGTTGGCGAAATCAATCAGGTCATCGCGTACCACAAGCAACGGCAGGGGCATGCGCGCCAGCAGCTTGCGGTAGGCAGCTTCGCTCGCCGCCAGGTCACGATCGGATTCACGCAGGCGCTGGCGGGTTTCATGCAGCGCGGTGATCTCGCTGATGGTACCGGCGAGGATCGTAGCCCCTTCCTCGTTGGTGATGCGCGCGGCGCGCAGGTTCACGCGTACTTCGTTGCCATCCGGGCGGCACAGGCGGTGCTCGATCTCGTAGGGGCCGTCGCCATCGGTGAAGCGATCAAGCCAGGCCACGATCGCGACCTGGTCCTCGGGATGCACCAGCTTGTAGTAGGTGCCAAGCCGGCCGCCCATGCGTTCCAGCGGCAGGCCGGTAATCTCGTGCACGTGGCCCGACCACAAGATGCTGCGCGAGCGCAGGTCGGCCTCCCACAGGCCGATATGACCACTGCGCTGCACATCGCCCAGATGACGCGCGCTACGCGTGAGTGCTTCAAGCAGCGTGCCCTGGTGGCTGTAGGCGCGGCCAAGCCATGAGGCCAGGCCATTGAGGATGAGCAACAGCACCAGCGTCGCCAGCACGGTGGACTGGGCCTGGCGGAACCATTCCTCACGGATGGCGGTGCGATCGACACCGACGCGGACGACGAGCGGGTACGTGGCCGAGGTGGCCCATGCGTACATGTAGCTGTCTTCGTCGTAAGTACCGCTGGCACCAGGCACGACATCCCGGCGGGTCCAGTGCTGTGCGACGTTATCGCGGTTACTCGCAAAAAGTTGCCCATCGGTGGAGAACACGCTGAGCACGGCCGAGCCGCTGAGCATGGAGTGGCGCAGCATGTCGCTGGCGCGTTCGCTGTCGATGCGCGCACCGAAGGCCGCCGGTTGCGCCACGCGCGAATCGACCAGCACCCGTACCGTCGGGCCAAGATCGGGTTGCGCGGCGGTGATGCTCACACGCACGCTCGCCCCCAGGGCCGTGTGGCGGGGCGCCTTCAGCACGGGGTGCCAGTCGCCCGGTCGTGGCGGGCGCGTGGAGGCGACGACATTGCCCGCGGCATCGAGGGCCACGAAGTTGGCCAGTTCCGGGTGCCGGGCATGTACCTCGGCAAGCGCGGTATTGAGCGGGCCCGGGTCGGCGCTGGTCACGCCGTTACGCAGCGCCAGCAGAGGCCCAAGGCTGGAATCGATGTCCTGGTCCAGCGACCGGATGACGCCGGACGCCGCGCCAGCGATCTGCCGGTGGCTGGAGCCCACCATGCGCTCGTACGCATCCAGCTGCAGGCGGGCCACGATCGCGACCACACCGACCGAAAGGGCAGCTGCGGCCAGCCAGAGCGCCAGCCGGATACGGCGCGCTCGCAGCTTGGTCGCTCCTTTGTCCACCGCCCCTGTCAACGTCCCTTCCGCCTTATAAGTTATCCGCCGGGTCCACCGTGGCGGAGCCTATGGGCCTTATCGGCAACGGAGGCGGCGGCTTGAGATGGCGAAGAAAGGCGGCTGCAACACGTCAGTGCAATCCTGCGCTTTATCGGCAGAAATATTCTTTCCCTACCCCCTTTATTCACGCGCGCTCAACACTATTTACCGAACGATTCAGTTCACAATTAGCTCCGCACACAAACGTCCCACCATAAGGACCAGTTCCCCCATGCGCTCGTCCCGCGTCGCACTTGGCATTGTTGCCGCCCTTTCGCTTTCCGCCGCCGCGCTCCCCGCCACCGCCGAGACCCATATCGAGGTACAGGGCGGGCGGAGCTACATGGATAGTCATGGCACGAACGCCTTTTTCATCGAATCGGTGTTCGATGCGCGCCAGATCGGCGCCAGCCGGTTCACCTGGTCGCCGGATGTGTCGATCGGCTATATCAAGGGCCGTGATATTGGCCGCTACGAAGATTCTCACCCGGGCGTGACCAACAACGTCTGGGTCGGCGCCGCCGGCGCCCGCCTTCACTACGGCGTGGATGGCGACTGGTACCACCCGTTCTTCTTCAGCTTCCAGCTGGCCGGCACGGCCGGCGGCCGCACCCAGGCGCTGTCCTCGGGCTACGAGTTCGTGAGCACGCTGGGCTGGCAGTGGAAGAACATCAGCTTCCAGGTCCGCCACATCTCCAACGGCAGCTTCAAGGAGCCGAACCGTGGCGAGACGATGGGCCTGGTAGGTATCGGGTTCGATATCTGACCTGGGCGCACATCGCAAGAAAAGAAGGGCCCGGCAATGCCGGGCCCTTCTTTTCTGGTGCGTTTTCGCGTCGTGCATCGCGTGCAAGCACGCTCCTACAAGAGCACGCACGCCTGTAGGAGCGCGCTTGCGCGCGAAATGCCAACGAAGCGATGGCACCGGAACATCAATGCCCCGAAGCCGCCGGGCCCGCCTTCGCCGCAAATGGCGGCTTGGCCAGCCACACCACCAGGATCAGTGCCAGGAACACGAAGCCAAGCATGTAGAACACCTCGTTGAACGAGATCTGGTAAGCCTGGTTGGTGATCATCGCGTTGACCGAGGACGCGGCGTATTGCGAATCGCCATGGCCGATCTGGGTCAGTGCCTGCGTGGTGGTGGGGTTGAACGGCGTGAAGTTCTCGGCCAGCCGCTCGTGATGCACGATGGCTCGGTGATCCCACAGGAACGTGGTGAGCGAGGCCGCGAAGCTGCCGCCCAGCGTACGCAGGAACGTCGCCAGGCCCGAGCCCGCCGCGATCTCCCGCGGCTGCAGGTCGGAAAGCAGGATCGATAGCACCGGCATGAAGAACAACGCCACGCCCAGGCCCTGGATCAGCTGGACCATGGCCACGCTGTAGAAGTTGATATCCAGGTAGAAATCCGAACGCATGAAGCAGGTCGCGCCCATCACCAGGAACGCGCCGGAAGCCAGGATGCGCAAATCGAACTTGTGCGCATAACGGCCCACGAACGGCGTGAGGATCACCGGGATGATGCCCAACGGCGCCGCGGCCAGGCCCGCCCACGTGGAGGTATAGCCCACGTTGCGTTGCAACCACTGCGGCACCAGAAGGCCGATCGCGAAGAAGGCCGCGTACGCCAGCACCAGGCACAACGTGCCCATGGCGAAGTTACGGTGGCGGAACAGCTTCAGGTTCACGATCGGGTCCTTGTCCGTGAGTTCCCAGATCAGGAACACGGCCAGGCCGATCGCGGCGACGATCGCGGTGATGATGATGAAGGTGGAATTGAACCAGTCTTCGTCATTGCCTTTGTCGAGTACCACCTGCAGCGCACCCACGCCGACGATCAGCGTGATGAGGCCCACGTAATCGACCTTGGGCCGCTCGGTCGTCTCCGGGCGCCCCTTCATCTGGTTCGCCACGACAAAGCTGGCGAAGATACCGATCGGCACGTTGATGAAGAAGATCCACGGCCAGGTGTAGTTATCCGTGATCCAGCCACCCAGGATCGGGCCCGCGATGGGCGCGACCACGGTCACCATCGCCAGCAGTGCCAGCGCCATACCGCGTTTGGCCGGTGGGTAAATCGAGATCAGCAACGACTGCGTGATCGGGTACATCGGGCCTGCCACCGCACCCTGGATGGCGCGGAACAGGATGAGCATGCTCATGCTCTGCGCGATACCGCACAGGAACGAGGCTAGCGAGAACAGCAGCGTGGCCCATACGAACAGCTTGGTTTCGCCAAAGCGGCGGGTAAGGAAGCCGGTCAGCGGCAGCGCGATCGCGTTGCTTACCGCGAACGACGTGATCACCCACGTGCTCTGGTTGGAGCTGACGCCAAGGTTGCCCGCGATGGTCGGCAGCGACACGTTCGCGATGGTGGTGTCCAGCACCTGCATGAAGGTCGCGAGCGATAACCCGACCGTGGACAGCGCCAGATTGGGCGGTCGAAATTCGGTGCTCATGAATAAGCCTGGTGTTTGATGAGTCGCAAGGAGGGCGAAGCAGGCGCGCCGGTGAAACCCGCGCGCCTGCGAACCGTTCCCTTACTTCGGCGCCTTCTGCTGCTCGGCGCCATCGCCGGCCGACGCGTTCTCGTGGATGACGCGGGCGATATCCTGGTCGGCATCGGCCAGCTGCTTGTCATACACGGGCGTCGAGAATTCGGGCTTGGTCGGCGCCTGCTGGGCGAGCAGGGCGCCGCTCTGGTCGTGCAGCGAGACGGTAACCTTGGTCGACAGGCCCAGGCGCAGCGGCTTGTCTTCCAGCTGCTTCGGCTCGGTGAACACCACGCGGACCGGCACGCGCTGCACGATCTTGATCCAGTTACCGGTAGCGTTCTGCGCCGGCAGGATCGAGAACGCGCTGCCGCTACCCACGCCCAGGCTACGCACCTTGGCCTTGTACACGACATCGCTGCCGTACACATCGGCGGTCACATCCACCGGCTGGCCGATGCGCATGTGGGTGAGCTGGGTTTCCTTGAAGTTGGCATCGATCCACACTTCATGCAGCGGCACCACGGCCATCAGGGCGGCGCCCGGCTGGACACGCTGGCCCACCTGCACGCTGCGCTTGGCCACATAACCGTCCACCGGCGCGACGAGCGTGGAACGCACGAAGTCGAGGTAGGCCGAACGCAGCTTGGCAGCCGCGGCGCGCACATCCGGGTGGGAGGCGACGACGGTGTCATCCACCAGCACCTTGCTGCTGCTGTACGACTGCTTCGCCGACGACAGGCTGCTCTCGGCTGAGGTGAGCGTATCGAGTGCGTGCGACAGTTCTTCCGCGGAGATGGCACCGCTCTTGGCGAGGTCACGACGGCGGTTGTAGTCGGCGCGGGCGCGGTCGACGGCGGTCTGGCGCACGGCGACATCGGCCTGCGCCGAGGTCACGTTGTTGTACAGGCCGCGCACGCGGCGCACGGTGGTAGCGAGGTTGGCGCGGGCGCTTTCCAGGGCCACTTCGGCATCGCTCGGGTCGAGCTTCACCAGCACGTCGCCCTGGTGCACCAGGTCGCCATCATCGGCGCCGATCGAGGTAACGGTGCCTGCGATCTGCGGCGTGATCTGCACGACGTTGCCGTTGACGTACGCGTCATCGGTATCTTCATACCAGCGGCCATCCACGAAATACCACACCGTCCAGCCAATGGCGGCCAGGATGATGATAACGACGAGCAGTTTCAGGAAGAACCCACGACGGCTCTTCGGCGGTGGCGCAACGGTAGCGCCGGTCGGGGCTATAGTTTCTTGGGACATCGTTGGGTGCCTTGGAAAGTGTGTGTGTTCTTAATGGGTAGCGGCGTCGGCGACGGGCTGGTCGCCGGCCTCGGGGCGGAAGCCGCCACCAAGCGCCTGGATAAGCTGTACCGAGGTATCGACCTGCTCGGCGCGCAGGCCGACAAGGCGCTGTTCGGCCTCAAGCAACTGCTGGCGCACTACGAGCGAATCGAGGTAACTGCCGACGCCGGCCTTGTAGCGCTGCTGCGCCAGGTCGTAGGCCTGCTGCGCGGCATCGTGCGCGCGCTGCTGGGCTTGCATCTGCGCATTGAGCGAATCCAGGCCGGCCAGGTCATCGGCCACCTCGTTCACCGCGCCCACCAGGGTCTGGTTGTACTGGGCCACGGCCAGGTCGTACTGCGCATCCTTGCCGGCAAGGTTCGCGCGGCGGCGGCCACCATCGAAGATCGGCAGGCTGAAGGCGGGCAGTACCTGCCAGAAGCGCGCCTGCGCAGCGAACAGGTTTTCCGAGCCACCGGCCACCTGCGCGGCAAGGATGCCGAGCGAGACGTTGGGCAGGAATTCCTTCTTCGCCGAGCTGATGTCCTTCGATGCGGCTTCCACGCGCCAGCGCGCGGCGACCAGATCGGCGCGGTGGCCGAGGATATCGGCGGGCACATTGGCCGGCACCGCGACGGTGGACGGCTGCAGCGTGGTGGGGCGATCGATCTCCAGGCCGCGATCCGGGCCCTTGCCCAATAGCACGCTGAGCGAGGTGCGGGCTGAATCGATCGCGCGCTGGGCTACGGCCATTTCACGCTCGGCGGAAGCGACTTCACTATCGGACTGCTTGACCTGGATCTGGTTATCCACGCCGGCGGCGACGCGCTGTTTGGTCAGGTCGCGCGAGGCGCGGCTGCGGTCCAGTTCGGCCTTGGCCACATCCATCTGATCGAACGCGTAGCCGAGCTGCACGTAGGCGCGGGCCACGTTGGTCGAGATCTCGATGCGCGCCGCGCGGGCATCGACTTCAGCGGCGCGCTCCGAACCGACAGCGGCTTCGAACGCATCGCGCTTGCCGCCCCACAGGTCCAGGTCCCAGTTGAAGTTGCCGTAACCGTACTTCGTCCAGCTGAAGTGGTTGCCCATGTCCGAGCCAAAGATCGTGCCCGGCAGGTGCGCGCCCGCCGCGCCGCCACCCACGTTGAACGTGGGTGCGCGGTTGGCATCGGCCGAACCGGCCTGGGCCTGGGCCTGGCGCACGCGCGCATCGGCGGCTGCAAGGTTCGGGTTGTCCTTCAGGGCCTCATCGATCAGCGCGGACAGGCGGGCATCGCCCAGGCCCGTCCACCAGTCGGCCGCCGGCCAGGTGGCCGCGGCGGCATCGCCCTTGGCCAGGCTCTTGTCGGCGTGGAGGGTGGCCGGGTCAGTCAGGTGGCCCTGCGGTTCCAGTCCGCGGCTGGTGACACAGCCGGAAAGGACGAAGGCGGCACCGATGGCCGCCACGAGAGTGTGCAGACGCATGCGTTTTGCCTCAGGTTTTTTAGATCAGTTCTTGTCGCGCAGCACGCACAACACGCGCTGCAGGTAATCGAGTAGCTGGCTGCGCTCTTCGGCGGACAGATCCTTCTGTGCGCGCTCCAGCGTGGCGACGTTGCTTTCGTGCAGGTGGCGCCACAGCGCCAGGCCGGCCTCGGTGAGGTCGATGCGCAGCGCGCGGCGGTCCTGCTCGTGCGGCTGGCGGCGCAGGTAGCCCTTGGCTTCCAGCTGGTCCAGCTGGCGGGTCATGGCACCACCATCCAGGTCCACGGCGCGGGCCAGCTCGGTGGCCGTCATCGGGCCCATGTTGGCGAGGCGCTTGAGCACGTGGAACTGGGTGAACTTCAGATCGGCGCCCAGCGCCGCGAGGTCCGCCTCGATGGCCCGCACGATTTCGCCGCGGACCATGCCGATGAGGGCGCCGAGGCTATCGCGGCCGTCCGGGGAAATGCACAGGTTGGTATTCATGGACGCGCATTCTATTGCCTCAGGATTAATTGTCAAGGCAAATATACTTGCGTCATATATTTCTGGCTTGGCGGTACTACTCCTCGTCGGCCAGCAGGGCCGCCAGGGCGGGGTCGCGAACCTCGAAAAGGTCGAATACCCCCAGCGCCCTCAGGGTCGGCAACTGGGCCAAAAGCCGCGGCTCCAGGCGTCGGCGCTGCTCCTCAGGCGTTGTGGCATCAAGCATGGCGTGGGCACAGGCGACGAACGTGACCAGCGCATCGCCGGCCGCGGTGTCGTCCTGAAGTTCGGAAAGATCGGTGGTGACGAGGCGGATCATGGGGACCTCCGGCGTCGAGGTCCGGCACGCGGGCTCTCGGCGGATGCCGCGCGCGGGACAGTTACTTGGGGATGCAAATGTTATACATGTACCCTATCGGCCTGATATCGTTATCGGGCCAAATAGTGTCGAGATCCGGCCAAAATGGATAAAACTGAGTTCCACGAGCTGTTCGACCGGGCCGATGGCCCGCACGTGCTCGCCTACGCGGCGGAACGCGATACGGCGCTGCTCGAGATCGACTGGCACAGCCATGTGCGCGGTCAGTTTTTCTATGTTGAGCAAGGCCTTATCATCACCCGTACTGACCGTGGCACGTATCTTCTGCCCCCGCACCGGGCTGGCTGGATGCCGCCGGGCCTGCTGCATACGGTGAGTATTTCCGGCCCGAGCCGGGCCTGGGGCGTCTTTGTTTCGCCGGAGGCCTCCCAGGGCCTGCCCGACCACGCGTGCGTGGTCGGCGTGGATGACGTGTTCCGTGCGGTGGTGAAGCGCGCAGCGACCTGGGCGCCCGATGCACCGATGACCCCGGAGCGGGAGCGCCTGCTCGCGGTTCTGCTGGATGAGATCCGCCATGCCCCGGTGGAGCGCATGCACCTGCCCATGCCCAGCGACCGCCGATTACGCCGTGTGGCCATGGCCATGGTCGAGCACCCCGAGGACACCCGCAGCATCGAGGATTGGGCCGCATGGGCCGGGCTTTCGGTGCGCACGCTCACCCGGCTATTCCGCGAGGAAACCCAGTGCAGCGTGGCGCAGTGGCGGCAGACCGCGCGGCTCACCCGCGCCCTGGAGCGCCTGGCCGAAGGCGAAGCGGTGGCCACCATCGCCGATTCCCTTGGCTACGCCACACCTAGCGCCTTCGTCGCCATGTTCCGTAAGGCCTTCGGCGATACGCCCGGGCGTTATCTGTCACGCCAGGCCGCAGCGGCTTAGGCGTGGGCTATTCCGCCACGGGCTTGCACATCCACAAGCCTTCGAACGTATAAGGATCACCCGAATCGCGCGCGACCACGTCAAGCGCGACCCGGCCATACATCCATCCCTCGTGTTCGCCGGTGTCGCCAATGTCGTGGCAGCCGCCGGCACGCTCGTACGTGCCGGTCTCGCCGTTGGTCATCTCCGCCTCCTCCCGCTGGCACTGCGCCAGTGCTTCCTCGTGCGAAGGGAAGTTGTGGTTACCGAACACGTAGCGCTCCGTGCCGCATTGCGTGGCTGCGGCGGCGGGCATGGCAACGAGGCCAAGCAAGGCGGCGATGAAAGGAAGGCGCATGGACAGGCTCCGGTACCAACAAGGGCCGACGAGCCTGCGGGGACGGGAGCGCGAATGGAATCAGACTATTCTGAGAAATGCGGCCGATTGCACATCGCGTGATCGCGGTCACGCCCAACGGCACGCATGACGGCCCTGTGGGCGCTAACTGGCCGGAAAACGGTAGCCCACGCCGGGTTCGGTCTTCAGCCAGCGCGGAGTCGCGGCGTCATCGCCCAGCTTCTGGCGTAGCTTGCCCATCACGATGCGCAGGTAGTGGGTGTCCTGCACGTGCGTGGGCCCCCATATGTCGCGCAGGATCTGCTGCTGGCTCACCACGCGGCCGGGGTGGCGTACCAGCATGGAGAGCACGGCGAACTCCTTGCGGGTCAGCGCCACCGCCGCGCCATCGAGGAATACGTCACGCCGTGCCAGGTCGACCACCAGCGAGCCGTCGTCGTAGCGCACGGGTGCATCCGGTTCGCCCGCCTTCGCGCCCTGGCGCAGCAATACGCGCAGGCGCGCCATGAGCTCCTGGATACCGAACGGCTTGGTCACGTAGTCATTGGCGCCGGAATCGAGCGCCTTCACCTTTTCGCTCTCGGCATCGCGCACAGAAAGCATCAACACCGGCACGGCGCTCCAGCGGCGCAGTTCGCGCAGCACGTCGTGGCCTTCCATGTCGGGCAGCCCAATATCGAGCACGACCAGATCGGGCGATTGCGTCGCGGCCAATCCAAGCCCCTCCTCACCCGTGCTGGCGAGAAGCACCTGGTAGCCCTCCGCACGCAGGCCGATATCGAGGAAGCGGCGGATCTGCGCTTCATCATCGATCACCAGGACGCGCGGTGCGGTGGAGTTCATACGGTCTCTTCAGGCGGCGGTGGCAGGGGCAGGGAGACCCGGATGGTCGTGCCATTGCCCGCGTGGGGCAAGGCCTCCACCGTACCGCCGTGCGCACCGACCATGCCGCGGCAGATAGCGAGGCCCAGGCCGGTACCCTGCTTGCCACGATCGCCGCGCGATACCGAATAGAACATGTCGAAGATCCGCGCGCGTTCGTCATCGGGAATGCCGGGACCCCGGTCGGCCACGTCAACCAGCAAGCGCCCGGCTTCGGTACGGACGATGACGCGGATCGCCTCGTCGGGCGGTGAGAAGCGCGCCGCGTTCTCCAGGATGTTGAACAGCGCCTGCTCGATCAGCGCGGGATGCACATGCAACAGCACCGTATCGTGCGGCAGGTGCATGTCCACCCGTGTATCCGGGAACAGCTTGCGCAGGCGGGCCACCGCCGCCGCGACGATTTCTCCCGCATCCACCCAGTCGCGGTTGAGCTTGAGGGTGCCGTGGCCCAGCCGGGTCATGTCCAACAGATTCTGGATGTAGCGGTCCAGGCGCTGGCCTTCGCCAAGGATCGCTTGCAGCAGCTCGTGGCGTTCGGCCTCTGGCAACTGGGCGTCGTAGCTCAGCAATGTGCCCGCCGAGCCGATCATGGACGCCAGCGGCGAGCGCAGGTCATGCGATACGGAGGAAAGCAGTGCGCTACGCAGGCGCTCGGTCTCGCCCTGTACACGGGCGCTTTCCAGTTCCACGGCTAGCCGCGCGCGTTCCAGGGCCTGCGCGATATCTTCGGCCATGGCCAGCGCAAGCCCACGACGGTCCGCATCGGGCTCGCGCGCATTCAGCGGGAAGCGAAGCGCTGCGACACCGGCACGACGCTGCTCAGTGCCGAGCGGCAGCATCCAGCACGAGGCGCCGTTGAGGGTATCGGTGTAGCGGCCGGCCGGCTCGGCATGCGCCTCCGACCAATCGGCAGCGGCACGGTCCTGGGTCGAGAGCGCGAACGCATCCGGGCTGGACGCCACTACCTGAAGATCGGCGCTGGCATCGCGCGCGATCATGGCGACTTCGGCATCCAGCGCACGCGCCAGGGCACGCGCGCCTGCCGTGCGAATGCCTTCGGCGTCGGCGCTCGTGGCGAGCTGCTGGCCAAGTGCGACCAGCACGCGGCCGCGCACCTGCGCCGCGCGCAGTGACTGCACCTGCCCGGCCAGGCGCGTGGCGAGCCGGCTGCATACCAGTGCCGCGACGAGGAACAAGGTGACGGCGAGCACGTCATCCGCGTTCGCGATAGCCAGCGTGTAGCGCGGCGGGGCGAAGAAAAAGTTGTAGCCGAGGAAGCAGAGGATGGCGGTGTAGACGGCGACGGCCATGCGCGTGCGCGCCGCGACCACCAGCACCGTGGTGAGGAAGATCAGCGACAGGTTGGCGACGGAGAGGATGCGATCGGCGACGAACGACAGCGCCATGGCCACCGCGGTGGCTGCCGTGGCAAACGCGTACTCGCGGCGCGTGCCGTTGCCATCGGCAAAGCGCAGCCGGCGGCGGGCACGCGCCCGTTCGGCCGGTGTCGCCACGATGGTCAGTTCAAGGTGTGCGCCACGGCGAAGCAGCTGCTGGGTGAGCGACCAGCCCAGGCGGCGGGCAATGGGCCGCTCGCGCGTGCGGCCCACGACGATCTGGCCGACGCCTTCGCGATCGGCCCAGGCCAGCAGCTCGTCGGCGATGGCGTGGCCACGCAGGATCACCGGCTCGCCGCCCAGACGGCGGGCCAGCCGCATGGCGGCATCGACGCGTTCACGCCGCTCGCCGTCCACGCTGCCCGTATCGACAAACAGCACGCTCCACGGCCCTCCGCGACGCTCGGCGATACGCCGGGTCATCCGCACCAGGTACTCGCTCTGCGCGTGGCCATCGATGGCGGCCATGGTGCGTCGGCGCACCGGCATGGCCCCGCCACGAGCCAGCATATGCTCGCGCAGGTCGCTGTCCACGTGGTGGGCCACGGTTTCCACGGCGAGCTCGCGCAACGCCGCGAGGTTGGTGGGCGAAAAGAACGCATCCAGCGCCACGGCCGCGGTTTCCGGCACGTACACCTTGCCCTGTTTCAACCGGGCGATCAGTTCGCGCGGCGGCAAGTCGATCAGGACAATGTCACGCACGCGATCAAGGAAGGCATCCGGCACGGTTTCGCGCACGGCCACGTTGGTAATCCGGCGCACCTGGTCGTTGAGGCTTTCCAGGTGCTGTACGTTCAGCGCTGTGTAGACCTCGATCCCTGCATCCAGCAGGTCAGCGATGTCCTGCCACCGGCGCGTGTGCCGGCCACCCGGCAGGTTGGTGTGCGGCAGCTCGTCGACCACCAGCACGGCAGGCTTGCGCGCCAGCGCCGCTTCCAGGTCGAACTCCTGGAAGTCGCGCCCGGCGTAGTGGACCGCGCGGGTCGGCAGGATCTCCATGCCTTCCAGCAACGCTGCCGTTTCCGCGCGGCCGTGCGTCTCAACAAAGCCGATCACCACGTCGATACCCTGGCGGCGCAGGTCACGCGCGGCCGAAAGCATGGCGTAGGTCTTGCCGACGCCCGGGGCGGCGCCGAGGAAGATCTTCAACCGTTGCCCGCCGTCGTTGTTCACGGCGTTGAGCAAGGCATCGGCGCGGGCGTCGCGGGAGTCGGTCATGGGGCGAACGATACAGGGTGGGTGGAGGGCTGCGGCACACCGGATCGCGCGCAAGCGCGCTCCTACAGGGCGGTAACGAACCGTTTGCCGGTCCGGCGCTCGTGTAGGAGCGTGCTTGCACGCGATACCCGATTACCGCGCGGCGGCGTCCAGCGCGAGGTTCAGTTCAAGCACATTCACGCGCGGCTCGCCCAGGGCACCCAGCTGACGACCCCTGGTATTCGCCGCCACCAGCTCACGCACCTTCCCCGCCGCCATATGCCGTGCCGAAGCGACACGCCCCACCTGGTACTCCGCCGCGGCCGGGCTGATCTCCGGATCCAGGCCACTACCCGAGGCGGTCACCAGATCCACCGGCACCGGTGCGGTATTACCCGGGTCGGCGGCCCGCAGCGCGGCGATACGCTGCCTGGCCGCTTCGGTAAGCGCCGGGTTCGATGGGCCCTGGTTGGAGCCGCCCGAGGCACCCGCGTTGTACGGATCCGGCGTCGTGGCCGAAGGGCGGCCCCAGAAATAGCCTGGGGCAGTGAAGGTCTGACCGATGAGCGACGAACCCACCACCTTGCCATCGCGCTCGACCAGGCTGCCGCCCGCCTCGTGGGCGAACAGCACGTGGCCGAGCCCGCCGACCACGGCGGGGTACGCGATACCGGTGACGGCGGTGAGCAGCAGGAGCAACACAAGCGCGTTGCGCAACAGGGTGGCCATGATGAGCCTCCTTTAGTAATGCCAGATGGCGTCGACGAGCGCGGTGAGCTGGTAACCCTTGTTGCCATGGTCATACGCGTCGACGTCGTATGAGCGCTCGTAACGGATCTCGGGACGAATCTCCAGATCAGGGCTGACCCAATGCGTCATGCCGAGCGTGTGCGTGGTGTAGCGCGTGGCGTAGCCGGTGCGCTGGCCCTTCTGGTCGTTGTACCACTCGTTGCGGAACGACATCATGTCGCTCGCGCTGAGTTCGACGTTGATGTAGTTCACCACGCCGTACTCCGCGGCCTTGCCCGGGTACGGGGAAGAGCCGACGACGCCCGGCTCACCATCGGGGCCAAAGCCCGCGATGTTGCGGCCATACATCCAGTAGCCTTCAGTGAGGATGTGCACTTTCTCGCTGAAGCGGTGGCCCCAGGTCGCGACATACATCTGCACGTTGTTGTAGTTGTAATCCGAGGTGTTCCAGTTATTCACGCACGGATACAGCATGTCGTTGTTGTCGGCCGATACCCAGCGCACGCAGGCCTGCAGCGTGGGACGGGCGCTGTGGTTCCACACGGCGGTATCGTTGCTGCCGTTGATGCCCAGCTGGAGCGTCCACTGCTGGTTCAGGCGGGTGGTGGTCATCACACCCATCTGCGTGTACGGATCGGCGGTGTACAGCACCGAATGCGTCACGAGGTAATTGTTCGGCGAGAACTGCGCCTCGATGTCGGGCAGGGAGAGGTAGCGGCCGATACGCACGACCATGCCCTCGGCCACCCACGGGATATAGATATCCCCGTAGAACAGCATCGGGTCGTAACCGTAGGTGTTGCCGTTGAGTGGCTGGCTCGCGCGCGGATTGTTCAGTAGCTGGTTGCTGAAGACACCCTTCATGGTCGTGTAGTGGTAGTCGTACCCATACAGGTTATCCAGGTGAAAACCCCAATCCAGGTGATCGGTCTGCACCGTGTCGGGAATGCGCTCGATACGCAGCAGCGCCTGATTGAACTCGACGCGGTTGGGCCGCGTGGCGTACGACAGCGGGTAGTTCGTGTTGGCCGAACTACTGATGTTCACTGAAGGGTTGATCCAGCCGTACACCTCGATGCGGTTGTCCTTCATCCACTTGCCGAGGGCATTGCAGGCCATGGCCTTTTCCAGCGGGTATTGCGAGTTCAGGTTGGGCACGCCGATGGGGTAGGCCACGCCGCCAAGCTGCCATTCCGCCGAGGGGAACGGCGGTGACGGGAACGGCGAGGGCATGGCGCGGCGCTCCGGCGCCGGTGCATTGGGGTCGGCCGGCTGGGCATCTTCGCGGTAGGCCGCGGCAAGGCGGGTACCGAAACCCTGGGAGCAATCATCACTGCTGGCAGCGAGCACCCTGGAGACCGGGGCGATCGCGAGCAGCGCGGCGAGACAGGCATAACGAGTGGTGCGCATGGTGAACCGTCCCTCGCGGGACGCCTTGTGTGGGTGTGTGGTGGTGGATCAGATACCGGCGTAGCCGCCGAGGGTGTATTCGTCATCGCTGCCGCGCACGGGGGTGACGACACGCGGTTTCAGGGTGGTAACCGGCTTACTGGACTCGGCCCTCGCGGCCTCCGGGGCGACAACCCGCACTTCCATGTCGATGTCGCCCGGATCGTCGATAAGCACGGTGAGTTTTACGGTATGCATGGTGTGACCTCGGTCAGGCCAGTCCGCAAAGGACCAGCAACATGTCAATGAGCTTGATGCCTGCGAACGGAACCACGATGCCGCCCAGGCCGTAGACGAGCAGGTTGCGGCGCAGGAGCGCGGCGGCACCCAGCGCGCGGTAAGCCACGCCCTTCAGCGCCAGCGGAATCAGGAAAATGATGATCAGTGCGTTGAAGATCACCGCTGACAGGATCGCGCTCTGCGGTGTGGCCAGGTGCATGATGTTCAGCGCGTTCAACGCCGGGTACGTGGTGGCGAACGCCGCCGGGATGATCGCGAAGTACTTGGCGATATCGTTCGATATCGAGAACGTGGTCAGTGCACCGCGGGTGATCAGCATCTGCTTGCCGATCGCCACCACTTCGATGAGCTTGGTGGGGTTCGAATCCAGGTCGACCATGTTGCCGGCTTCTTTCGCCGCCTGCGTACCGCTGTTCATCGCCACCGCCACATCGGCCTGGGCAAGTGCGGGCGCATCGTTCGTGCCGTCGCCGCACATCGCCACCAGGCGGTTCTCGGCCTGCATGTCGCGGATGAGCTTGAGCTTTGCTTCCGGCGTCGCTTCGGCCAGGAAATCATCGACGCCAGCCTCGGCGGCAATCGCGGCGGCAGTCAGCGGGTTATCGCCGGTGATCATCACCGTGCGGATACCCATGCGGCGCATCTCGGCGAAGCGTTCCTTGATGCCGTCCTTGACGATGTCCTTCAGTTCGACGACGCCGAGGGTGAGCGCGCCATCGACCACGATCAGCGGCGTGGCACCACGCCGGGCCACGTCTTCCGCCATGCGGCGGACCAGCGGCGGCATGTGGCTGTCCTGGGTATCCAGATAGCGTTCCACGGCATCCATGGCGCCCTTGCGGATGTGGCGGGTGCCCACGTCCACGCCGCTCATGCGGGTTTGCGCGGTGAACGGCACGAACACGGCCTTCGCTTCCTCGCGGCGTGGGCGCCCGGCGATGCTGAACTTCGTCTCGGCGAGCACGACGATGCTGCGGCCTTCCGGCGTTTCGTCCGCGCGGGACGCAAGGTCGGCGGCTTCGGCCAGTTCACGCTCCTCGATGCCTGGTGCCGGGTGGAACGCCACAGCCTGGCGGTTGCCCAGGGTGATGGTGCCGGTCTTGTCCAGCAGCAGCACATCCACATCGCCGGCGGCCTCGACCGCGCGGCCGGACGTGGCGATGACGTTGGCGCGGATCATGCGGTCCATGCCGGCGATACCGATGGCCGAGAGCAACGCACCGATCGTGGTGGGGATCAGGCATACCAGCAGCGCGACCAGCACCGTCAGGGTGATCGGGTTACCCGAGCCCGCGGCTTCCACGCTGTAGATCGAATACGGCAGCAGGGTGGAGCACGCGAGCAGGAAGATCAGGGTGAACTTCGCCAACAGGATCGTCAGGGCGATCTCGTTAGGCGTCTTGCGCCGCGAGGCGCCTTCCACCATCGCGATCATGCGATCGAGGAAGCTTTCACCCGGGTTGCTGGTGATGCGCACCACCAGCCAGTCGGATAGCACGCGGGTACCACCGGTGACGGCACTGCGGTCGCCGCCAGCTTCGCGGATGACCGGCGCGGATTCGCCGGTAATGGCGCTTTCGTCCACGCTGGCGGCGCCGACCACGATCTCACCATCGCCCGGCACGATGTCGCCGGCCTCGACCAGCACATGGTGGCCCATGCGCAATTCGCTCGATGGGGTGAACACGATCTGTGAATCACGCCGCGGCACGATGAGCTTCTTGGCCGCGACATCGCGGCGCGACCCGCGCAGCGCATCGGCCTGCGCCTTGCCGCGGCCCTCGGCCAGGGCTTCGGCGAAGTTCGCGAACAGCAGCGTGAACCACAGCCACAGGCAAACCTGGAAGATGAAACCCGCGGGCGCCTCGCCGTGCCCGGCGAGCGCCTGCACCCACAGCAACGTGGTGAGGACGCTGCACACGAACACGACGAACATGACCGGGTTGCGGAACTGCAGGCGGGGGTTGAGCTTGGTGAACGCGTCCCGGAGGGCGCGTGCCACCAGCGCGCGATCGAAGCCGCGCGGGGTGTGGGCGTGGGAAGTCATGGATCAGTGGCCCGTAACGGACGTGAGGTGCTCGACGATGGGCCCAAGGGCCAGCGCCGGGAGGAAGGTGAGCGCGCCGACAACGATGACCACGCAGGCCAGCAATGTGACGAACAGCGGCGTATGCGTGGGCAAGGTGCCGGCCGAAGGCGGTACGTGGCGCTTTGCCGCGAGCGACCCCGCCATGGCCAACATGGCGATGGCAAGCGGGAAGCGCGCCAGGAACATGCAGATACCGAGCAATACGTTCCAGAACGGCGTGTTGGCGGAGAGGCCGGCGAACGCGCTGCCGTTGTTGTTCGACGCGGACGTCACGGCGTAAAGGATCTCGCTGAAGCCGTGCGCACCGGGGTTGGCGACACCGGCCTTGCCGGCAGGCACCATCACGGCGATGGCGGTGCCGATCACGACCAGGGCACAGGGAATCAGCACGGCCAGGCTGGCCATCTTCATCTCGTGCGCTTCGATCTTCTTGCCCAGGTATTCCGGCGTGCGGCCCACCATGAGCCCGGCGATAAACACCGCGACCACGGCGAAAGCCAGCATGCCGTACAGGCCGGAGCCAACACCGCCGAAGATCACTTCACCCAGCTGCATGAGCCACATGGGGACCAGGCCGCCGAGCGGAGTGAGCGAATCGTGCATGGCGTTCACCGCACCGCACGAGGCAGCCGTGGTGATCGCGGCGAACAGGCCCGACGACACGATACCGAAGCGGGTTTCCTTGCCTTCCATGTTGCCGCCACTCTGCATGGCCGAGGCCTGTGCATCGATGGCAAGCCCGTGCAGCGCCGGGTTCCCGGCCTGCTCGGCGGCGACCAGGCCCACGGAGAGCGGCACAAAAATCAGCAGCATGGTCGCAAGGATCGCCCAGCCCTGGCGGCGGTCGCCGACCATGCTGCCGAAGGTGTAGCAAAGCGCCGCAGGGATAAGAAAGATCGCCAGCATTTCCACGAAGTTCGCGAACGGCGTGGGGTTCTCGAACGGGTGGGCCGAGTTGGCATTGAAGAAGCCGCCGCCGTTCGTGCCCAGCATCTTGATTGCTTCCTGCGAAGCGACCGGGCCGAGTGGCAGGCTCTGGGTGCCATGCTGAAGGGTCGCAGCATCAACGTACGGTGCGAAGGTTTGCACCACGCCCTGCGATACCAGCAATAGCGCGATGACGATCGAGAACGGGACCAGCACGTAAAGCGTGGCGCGGGTCATATCGACCCAGAAGTTACCCACGGCCCCGGCACCCCGCCGCACGAAGCCGCGCACCACCGCGATGAGCACGGCGATGCCAGTGGCCGCCGAGAGGAAGTTCTGCACGGCGAGACCGAGCACCTGGGTCAGGTAGCTCATGGTCGATTCACCCGCGTAACCCTGCCAGTTGGTGTTGCTGGCAAAGCTGATCGCGGTGTTCATCGCCGAATCCGGCGTGATCGCGGCCAGGTGTTGCGGGTTCAGTGGCAACCATTGCTGGGTGCGCTGGAGCACGTACACCACGGCCAGGCCGGCGACATTGAAGACCAGCATGGCCAGCGCGTAGCGCTTCCAGCCCATGTCTTCATCGGCCCGGATGCCGGCCACGCGGTAAAGCAGGCGTTCGGCGCGGGCGCCAAAGCGGGTCACGCGGTTGGGCTGGTCGGCGAACACCAGGGCCATATAGCTGCCGACGGGTTTCACCAGCGCCAGCAACACGGCCAGGTACAGGCCCATCTGGAAGAAGTCGTTCGGGGTCATTCGAACCACTCCGGCTTCAGCAGGGCCACGCAGAGATAGCCGCACAGGGCCACCGCGATCACGGTAGCGAGAATGTAGATGAGCGACATGGCGGCTTCCTTAGCGGCGACCCAGCCGGTCGCAGATCATCAGGAAGCCGATCGTCACCGCCGTGAGCACGACGATGAGAAGGACGTACAGGAATTCCACGGGAACATTCCGTCATGAGGGGACGGAGCGTATTTTTCGCCTTCGTGGATATTTACGGTGTAAGGCGCCGGGGGCGGGGCGTAACGTCTGCGTAAATTTTTTACGCGGTGGCCGCGGTTGGCACGGCGGGGCACCGATACCTGCAGGAGCGCGCTCGCGCGCGATGGGGCATGCCGCAAGCACCCATCGCGCGCGAGTGCGCTCCTACATTTATTGTTTCAGGTTCTGCTGGAACAGCTCGTCGATGCGGCGGTATTCGTCGTACCAGGAATCCGGGTGGACGAAGCCGTGGCGCTCCATGGGGTACAGCGACATGGTGAAGTTCTTCTTGTGCAGCTCGATGAAGCGCTGGTACAGGCGGATCGAATCGCTGGCCAGCACGTTATCGTCGATCAGGCCGTGCTCGATCAGCACGGGATCCTGCAGCTTGTCGGCGTACTGGATCGGCGAGCTGGTCGCGTAGGCCTCCGGGTCCAGCTGCGGATCGTTGAGGATGGCCGCGGTGTACTCGTGGTTGTACGAGGTCCAGTCGGTGACCGGGCGCAAGGCCGCGCCCGCGGCGAATTCACCTGGCGCGCGTAGCAGCGCCATCAGGGTCATGAAGCCGCCATAGCTGCCGCCGTAGATGCCAACACGCTTCGGATCCACGCCCTGGTTCTTCACCAGCCATGCCTTGCCATCGAGCAGGTCTTCCAGCTCCGGGTGGCCCATGTTGCGGTAGATCGCCGTGCGCCAGTCGCGGCCGTAGCCCTTCGACGCGCGGTAATCCATATCCAGTACCACGTAGCCGCGCTGCACCAGCAGGTTATGGAACATCTGCTCGCGGAAGTACGAGGGGTACGACAGGTGCACGTTCTGCAGGTAACCCGCACCGTGCACGAAGATCACGGCGGGGCGCGATGCGGCCTGCGCGGCATCGGCCGGGCCGTAGAATTTCGCCCAGACGGTGCCCGCGCCATGCGAGGAGGGTACCTGCACGATCTTCGGCGCGATCCACGCGTGCTCGGCGAAGCCCGGCTTCACCGTATGGGTGAGTTCGTGCGGCGTGCCACCGTCCACCGACACCGTCGCCAGCTGCGAAGGCACATAGGGCGATGAATGCAGCACGGCGAGCTGGCGGCCATCGGGCGAAAGCGCGAAGTCATCCATGCCCTCGTACTTCGTCACGCGCCCCAGCGCGCCACCGGCGGAGGGTACCTTGTAGATGTCGTAGCTATACGGCGCCACCTGGTTGGTGCGCACATAGAAGGTCTTGCCATCGGCGCTGAGCACCGGGTGGTCCACCTCGAAGCGGCCCGACGTGAGCGCCGTGGCCTTGCCGCCCAGCCGGCGCGTGTACAGATGCGAGAAGCCGGTCTCCTCGCTCAGATACCACAGCGTGCTGCCGTCGCGCAGAAAGCCGAAATCGTTGTTATCCCAGTTGATCCACGCCTTGTCGCTCAGGCGGTGCTGGCTGCTGAGCGCGTGGCGTTCGAAATCCACGGTGGCGATCCAGCGATCCTTGTTGTCCACCGACGTCAGCTGCACTGCGACGTCATGGCCGTCATCGCTCCACACGATGCCCGGGCTGTACTCCGAGTTCACGATGACCGGGCGCGTCTTCGGCGCGGCCAGGGCATCGGCGCGGTCGCCCTTGCCGTCCTTGCGCAGCGCCGCCACGGTCTTCGCGCGGATATCCGCCAGCGGGTCATCGTGGATGCCGGGGAGGGTGGCGGTATCCAGGTCGTAGACCGCGTGGCCACGCAGATCGAGCAGCTTCAGTGCCTGCGGCGTAGGGTCGATGCGGCCCACGTAGGTGCGCGTGGCCTCGGCTTCGGCGTAGCCGGAATCGGTGACGTAGTGGGTGAGGTCGGCGACCTTGCCGCCATCGGCGTCCTTCGCCTTGGTCACCACGAGCATGTAGCGGCCATCGGGCGAGAGCGACGTATCCACGATGGAAACGTCCTTGCCGATATAGAACGATGCCGGCGCGCGGGCGGGGTCGGCGGCGGCCAGCGCATCGGCATCCGCCTTCATGGCCTTCTCATCGCTCTTCAGGCCACGCAGGGTCGTGAACAGCGCCTGCTGCTGGTCCTGCAGGTCGGAGCTCTTGTCCTTCTTCGGGTCGTCCTTGGCTTCCACGACGGCGGCCTGCCAGGCCGGACCACCCGCGGTGTTGTAGGCGAACCAGTCATCGCCCGAGCGCCAGGTAAGCAGGCGCCCATCCGCCGAGAGATGCGGCGACGTCTCGGCCCTGGCCGAGCGGGTGACCTGCACCGTGGTGCCCGCGCCCAGGTCGCGCAGGAAAATATCGCCATGCCGAACGAAGGCGGCGTGACGGTGCGCGTGGTCGAACACCTGCTTCGTGCCATCGGCACTGGCGGCGGCGCCCGGGTCGAGCTTGACCGGCGCCCCGCCGGCGGCCGGCGCACGATAAAGATCACGCACCGGGCTGCCATCGCGCTTCAGCGAGTAATACACCTGGCTGCCATCCACGCTCCAGTACGGCTCTTCCACCGCCTGCCCGATCCAGTCCGGGTCGGCCATGATGGTTTCCATATCCAGCGGTGGCGGCGCGGCGTAGGCCAGCGCGGGCATGGTGGCCAGGGCGGTGAGGAGGGCGGTGGCGAGCGGGCGCATGGGTGTTTCCGGCAGCAGCAAATTCTTCGAGGATAATCGGTGCCGCTACCCAACTGGCGGCAGGGGTGCCAGGCGTCATGGGTTTGCTACGCTCGGCCGATCCCGCCCACGAGGTTGTCCCATGCGTCCCATGATTCCCCGCCTGCTTGCGTTGAGCCTTTTTGCGGCCTGCTCCGCCCACGCCGCCACGGCCACTCCGCCGCCCACGCCGCAGCATGAGGTGAAGGACAGCATCGGCGGCCAGCCGGTGACCGATGCCTACCGCTGGCTGGAGAACCCGGAGGGCCAGGGCGTGGCCCAGTGGATCGAGGCGCAGAACGCCTTCACCGAAGCCACCATCGGCAAGATGCCGATGGGCAAGGACCTGACCAAGCGCATCACCGAGCTCGCCACCACCTCCACCACGCGCTCGTCACCCGAGCTGGCCGGCGGCACGCTGTTCTATTTTGAGAACACGCCGCCGCAGCCGCAGCCCGTACTGGTGGCCAAGGCCTGGCCGGATGGCCCGGTGCGCACCCTCGTCGACCTGAACAAGGGCGACGGCAATACCGCCATCACCGAATACTGGCCCTCGCCCAGTGGCCGCTACCTGGCCTACGGCACGGCGGAAGGCGGCAGCGAGCTCACCACCATCCACATCCTGGATACGCAGACCGGCAAGCCGCTGTCCGATGCGCTGCCCTGGGCAGGCGGCGGCACCACGCCACAGGCGCTGTCATGGGATGCGGACGAGAAGGGCGTGACCTACGCGCGCTTCGATACGCCCACCAAGGACAAGCCGCTGCGTGAGTTCGATGCGTACCTGGCCCATCACGTGATCGGCACCGCGCAGGAGAAGGACACGGTCGTGTTCGGCAAGGGCTATTCGCCGGTGGCCGAATACATCCTGATGGATGGCGAAGGCGGCAAGTCCACGGCACTGCTGGCCAATATCGGCGACGGCGGCCCGGCCGAGGTGTTCCTGCGCCAGGGCAATGGCCCGTTCAAGAAGGTGCTGGGCCACGAGGCCGATGTGCGCTCGGCGCACTGGGTGGGTGATCGCCTGTATGTCGTTACCTTCGCTGGTGCACCGCGCGGCAAGGTCATTGCCCTGGATGCGAGCGGCAAGCAGGCCGATGTGCTGCCGCAGGGCGACGGCGCGATCCAGCGCGTGACCCCGATCGGCAACGGCTTCCTCGTGGTGCGCAGCGCCGGCCCGGACTGGTGGGCCGACCAGTACGACGCCAAGGCCACCTTCGTGCGCCGCCTGCCCCTGCCCGCGACCGGCATCACCATCGGCGGCGTCGCCGCCGAGAAGGGCCAGGACAAGGCGCTGATCACATACGGCGGCTGGACCACGCCGACCCACTGGGCCGAGTACGACGGCGCCAGCGGCACGCTGAAGACCGTGTTCGAGGTGAAGGCCGCCGCCGATTACTCGAAGGTGAAGGTTACCCGTATCGACGGTACGTCGAAGGACGGCACGAAGATCCCGGTCACCGTCATCTCGATGGATGGCGTCACGCCTAACGGCAAGCGCCCGACCATCCTGTACAGCTACGGCGGCTTCGGTATTCCGGTCACCCCGTCCTTCATTGGCCCGAACCTGGCGTGGCTGGAGCGCGGTGGCGTGCTGGCCTACGCGAACATCCGCGGCGGCAACGAGTTCGGTGAGCAGTGGCATGAGCAGGGCCAGAAGACCCACAAGCAGAACGTGTTCGATGACTTCTACGCGGCATCGCAGGCGCTGGTCGATTCCAAATGGACCGACACGAAGCACCTGGGCATCCTGGGTGGCAGCAACGGCGGCCTGCTGATGGGCGCGCTGGTCACCCAGCATCCGGAACAGTTCCGCGCCGTGGTGGCCATGGTCGGCATCTACGATGTGCCGCGCCACGAAACCGCGTTCGCCAACGGTCCGTACAACGTCAGCGAGTACGGCTCGGTCAAGGACCCGGCCATCGCCAAGGCCATGCGCGCCTATTCGCCGCTGTACAACGTAAAGAAGGGCACGAACTACCCGTCCGTGTTGCTCACCACCGGCGCCAACGATCCGCGCGTGGCACCGTGGCAGTCACGCAAGTTCGCCGCCAGCCTGCAGGATGCATCCACCTCCGGTAACCCGGTGCTGCTGCTCACCCGCATGAACGCCGGCCACGGTATCGGCGCTCCGTTCAGCCAGCGCGTGGGCAACGCAGCGCTGTCCATGACGTTCTTCGCGAACGAACTGGGACTGGGCGAGTAAGAACGGCCGCCCCGCCTTATAGTGGCGGGGCGGCCATGGGGAGCCGCGCCATACAAGGAAGCGTTCGTGATCCTGTCGGACCTGTTCAACCTGCCCGCATTCGTGGCCTACCTGGGCCTGGGCATTCTCTATTTCGTCGCGTTCATCGTGACTTACATCTGGATTACCCCGCAGCGCGAGATGGCACTGATCAGTGCCGGGAACCTCGCCGCCGCGATCAGCCTGGCCGGTGCCGCCATCGGCTTCGTACTGCCGCTGGCCAGCGCCATCGCGCATAGCGTGAACCTTGCCGACCTCGCGCTATGGGGCCTGGTGGCCTGGGCGGTGCAACTGCTCACCCATCTCGTATTGCGCCTGGTCGTGCGTGACCTGCGCGGCAAGATCGAAGCGAATATGTGTTCGGTCGCCTTGTTCGTCGCCGTGGTCGCCACCTGCGTGGGTGCGATCAACGCCGCCGCCATGACCTACTGAGGCGGGCCCTATGGCAAACAAGGACAAGAAGTCCCTGAGCAGCGAGGCCGCGGCGGGTCGCAAGCCAGATGCGAAGTTCAACCTGCCGCCGGATTACCGGCACCCCTCCTTCTACCCCGCTGGCAAGGCCGAGCCGCTGTTCAACTTTGGCGAGCGCGGCAAGCGCATGCGCTCGGCGGCGGTCGTGGTGGGCGTGCTCGGCCTGTTCGGCTATGCCGCGTGGCCACGCACCGATGTGCAGCGCAATAGCTACGCGAGCAAGGAAGATTGCGAACACGATTACGCGACGGGGCAGTGCACGTACGCGCCGTCGACGGGCACCAGCGGCGGCGGCGGGGGTGGTGGCGGTTATCACTACTACGGCCCGTGGTATCGCAGCGACTGGCGCACGAACACCGTGGCGGGTGACCCTGGCCCGGGCCGGTCGTACGCGAGCAGCGCACGCAGCGGTGCCAGCGGCTTTGCCGGTCACGGACCCACCGGCTTCGATTTCGGTTCGCGCGGCGGCTTTGGTTCGAGCGGCCGCGTCGGTTCGCGGGGCGGATGATGCGGCGTGAACGGATCACGCCCCGCGCCGACTGGCAGCGCGAGGTCGAGAGCATCGGCTTTGGCTTCCATACCATCGATGGCCAGCCGTACTGGCGCGAGGATGCGTGCTACGTGTTCGGTGCCGATGCAATCGATGAGGTCGATGCGGCGACGGCCGAGCTGCACGGGATGTGCCTGGAAGCGGTGGACCGCATTGTCCGCGATGGCCGCTACGACGCACTTGGCATCAACGACGATGCCGCCCGCCTCGCCGAGCGCAGCTGGTTTGATCGCGAACCTTCGCTTTATGGGCGCATGGATCTCTCGTGGGATGGCGTGTCACCGCCCAAGCTGCTCGAATACAACGCCGATACGCCGACATCGCTGTTCGAAGCGTCGGTGGTGCAGTGGTACTGGCTCGAGGCGTGCTATCCCGATGCCGACCAGTTCAACTCCATCCACGAAAAGCTGATCGCACGCTGGCCGATCGTCGGTGGTGGTGGCCGGGTGCACTTCGCAGCCTGCTACGACAACCCCGAGGACGGCACCACCACCGATTACCTGCTCGATACCTGCCTGCAGGCCGGCCACGAGGTGCAGGCACTGGATATCGAGGAGATCGGCTGGAACGGCCGCGCCTTCATCGACCTGGCCGATCGCCCGATCGACAGGCTGTTCAAGCTGTATCCCTGGGAATGGCTGCTCGATGAGGCGTTCGCTAAGCACATCGCGCCATCGCGTACTCGGTTCATCGAGCCCGCGTGGAAGATGTTGCTGTCGAACAAGGCCATCCTGCCGCTGCTCTGGGAATGGTTTCCCAACCACCCGAACCTGCTTCCCGCTAGCCTGCGCCGCGAAGATATCCTCGGCGCAGCGGTCGCCAAGCCGTTCTGGGGCCGCGAAGGCGAAGGCATCAGCGTCCTCGATCGGCACCAGGGTGCCGTGGTGGCGCCAAACATCGTTTATCAGGCGCTCGCGCCCTTGCCGGTGTTCGACGGGCGCCATGCATTGGTCGGCTCGTGGATCGTTGGCAACGAAGCGGCCGGCATGGGTATTCGCGAGGACAACGATCGCATAACCCGAAACACCAGCTGCTTCGTGCCACACCTCTTTCGATGACTCACCGCCGGAAGGAACCTACAGGCGAGTTGGTTGCTGCATTGCCTGCATCAGCCGGAATCTGAGAGCTCGTAAGTGTTCGCGTGGAGCGGGGCTGATACGATCACGCGATTCTTCATGCCGGACCCGTTGCCATGCCCCTGCCCACCGTCGAACACGAAACCCGCCCGTCGCCCGAATGGTCGGTGATCTGGCTGCATGGGCTGGGCGCCGACGGCAACGATTTCGCTCCGATCGTGCCGGAGTTGGTCGATCCAAGCTGGCCGGCCATTCGCTTCGTGTTCCCGCACGCGCCGGTGCGGCCGGTCACCATCAACAACGGCGTGCCCATGCGCGCGTGGTACGACATCAAGGGCCTGGCGCTGGCGGACAAGCAGGATGCCATCGGTATACGCCTGTCTATCGATGAAGTGGAAGCGCTCATCGCGCGCGAGCACGAGCGTGGCGTGCCCGCCTCGCGCATCGTGCTGGCAGGCTTTTCCCAGGGTGGCGCCATGACCCTTGCCGCGGGCCTCCGCCACAAGGAGTCGCTCGCTGGCCTGCTGGTGCTTTCGGCGTACCTGCCCCTGCATGACACGATCGAGGCCGAGCGCAGCGGTGCCAACCACGCCACCCCGATGTTCTGGGGCCATGGCGTGGCCGACCCGGTGGTACCGCTCGCGTTGGGTGAGCAATCGCGCCAGCTGCTCGAAAGCCTGGGCCATCGGATCGCATGGCACACCTACCCCATGGGCCACCAGGTGAGCCTGCCGGAGATCAACGATATCCGTAGCTGGCTCGGCGGGATTTTCGTCGGGGCGTGATGGCCCGCGCGGCGGGCGCGTTGCCCATCCGGCATACTCGCGCCATGCCCGCCGCGCCTTCCGACACAACCGCCACGCCCCGCGCGTCGGCCCCGTTGCCCGACTTCTGCAGCCTGCCGACCCTGTTCGCGCTGCTGGTGGTGGGCACGATCACGGCGTGCCTGATGTGGCTCGCGCCCGGTGGCGAATTGCGCCTGCGCTCGCTGTCGGTTGGCGTGCTCTACACGGCGTGGCTTTCCGTGCTGCTTACGGTGGTGTTGTGCAAGGCGCGGCCGGTGATGCAGCGGCTGCCCGGCATGCTCCCGTATGCCGGCATCTGGCTTACGCTCATGGTGATGGTGGGCGTGACCAGCGTCGCCCTGGGCTGGATCGACCATAACCTTGGCTCGAACCTGACCCCGGTTTCCACCGCGCGCTTTGTTCGCGACACGTTGCTTGCCACCGGCCTGCTGGGTGCCGCGCTGCTCCGGTACTTCTACGTGGTGGCGCAATGGCAGGCGCGCGTTGAAGCCGTCGCCCAGGCCCAGGTCGCCGCGTTGCAGGCGCGCATCCGCCCGCACTTCCTGTTCAACAGCATGAACGCGGTGGCCGCGCTCATCCGCGTGGATCCGGACGCTGCCGAACGCACGGTGGAGAACCTGGCCGAACTGTTCCGCGCCGCGTTGGGTAGCGAAGGCAGCACACCCGGCACGCTGGGCGAGGAGTGGCGGCTGGTCGACCAGTACCTCGACATTGAAAGCCTGCGCCTGGGCAGCCGCCTGCGCGTGGAGCGTGATATCGATACGCCCGAGGCGTTACCCATGCCGCGGCTGCTTCTCCAGCCGTTGGTGGAGAATGCGATCCGCCACGGCATCCAGCCATCGCGGCAAGGGGGCGTGCTGCGGCTGGGCGGCCGGCGCCTCGACGGCGGGGTGCTCGTCACGGTGGATAACCCACTTTCCGATGCACCGCCGACACCAGGGACGGGCCATGGGCTGCGCAGCGTCCGCGAGCGCGTCCGCTTGCTGTTCGGCGAGCAGGCGGTGGTAAAGGCCGAGGCGAACGATGGTCGTTTCGTCGTCACACTATTCCTGCCGGAGGTAGCGAGTGCGCGTCCTGGTCGCCGATGACGAACCGCTGGCACGGGCACGGCTGGCCAGCCTGCTTGCCCGGCGCGGCGATGTGGAACTGGTGGGCAGCGTGGCCGATGGCGATGCCGCGTTGGCCGCCTGCGCCAGCGAACGGCCCGATGTGTTGCTGCTGGATGTCGAGATGCCCGGCCTCACCGGGACGGCCGTGGCGGCGAAGCTCGCCACCCTGCCGAACCGCCCGCTGGTGGTGTTCTGTACCGCGTACGAGCAGCATGCGCTCAGCGCCTTTGACCTGGGCGCCACCGACTACCTGCTGAAGCCCGTGCGTGCGGAGCGCCTGGATGAGGCACTCGACCGGGCGGCGGCCCGCCTGGCGCCGGCGCAGCCGCAACGCGGCGGATGGCTAAGGGCACGCAGCGGTGGCGACGAGGTGCGCATCGCGCTTGCCGATGTGCTCCTGCTTACGGCCGGCGAGAAGTACGTGACCGTCGAGCATGTCGGTGGGTCACGGCTGATCGACGACTCGCTGCGCCAGCTCGAGGTGGCACTGGGCGAGCGGCTGGTCCGCCTGCATCGCAATTGCCTGGTGCCGCGCGATCGCCTGGTGGGGCTACGCACGCTGGCCGATGGCCGGGTGCTGGCCCGCTTGTCAGGTACCGAAAGCGCGCCCGAGGTCAGCCGGCGCAACCTGCCGGCGATCCGCCAGTTGCTGCGCACGGAATCGTGAGCGGATAGCGCGGCTACAGGCCGCGCTGCGCTCGGGTGTCGTTTTACGGGACAATTAGCGCATTGCCTCCCGTGATTTCGGAACCCCCATGACCGCACCGCTTCGCATCGCCACCCGCAAGAGTGCCCTGGCCCTCTGGCAGGCCGAGCACGTGGCCGCCTTGCTGCGCCAGGCCCACCCCGGGCTGGTCGTGGAGCTGGTGCCGCTTTCCACCCGTGGCGACGAGATCCTCGATCGCTCACTGGCGACGATCGGGGGCAAGGGTTTGTTCCTCAAAGAGCTTGAGGTGGCCATGCAGGAAGGCCGCGCCGATATCGCCGTGCACTCGCTGAAGGATGTCCCGGCGGTGCTGGAGCCGGGCTTCGCGCTGTCAGCCATCCTGCCGCGCGCCGACTCGGCCGATGGCTTCATCAGTAACGATTACGCGACGATCGCCGAGCTGCCGAACGGCGCCCGCGTCGGCACCTCGTCGCTGCGCCGCCAGGCCCAGCTACGCGCGCTGCGCCCCGACCTGCAACTGCTCGACCTGCGTGGCAACGTGAATACGCGCCTGGCGAAGCTGGATGAAGGCCACTACGACGCGATCGTGCTGGCTTGCGCGGGCGTCGATCGCCTGGGCCTGGGTGGCCGCGTGCGCAGCCGCCTGGCCAGCCCGGACTGGCTGCCCGCCCCGGGCCAGGGCGCCATTGCCGTGGAAATCCGCGAAGGCGATACGCGCGTGGCCGAATTGCTGGCGGCGATCGACGACGCGGACACGCGCCTGGCAACGGATGCCGAGCGTGCGTTGAACGAACAGCTGGGGGGTAGCTGCGCCGTGGCGATCGGCGCGTTCTGTGTGGTGGCGGAGTTCGGCCTCACGCTGCATGCGCTGGTGGGCGATGCCGCCAGCGGTGAACTGATCGTGGCCCAGGCGGATATCAATGGCGACAAGCCGGTGGAACTAGGCCACGAAGTGGCGGCCATGCTGTTGCAACAGGGCGCCGGCGAGTTGCTCAAGCCGCAGCGATAAACGCATCGCGCGCAAGCGCGCTCCTACAAAAGCTTCGGCGGAGGCTGTTGTAGGAGCACGCTTGCGCGCGATCCACGATCACGACAGCACGGCTACGCAGCGGCTGTTGTAGGAGCGTGCTTGCACGCGATTCAACAACACGGCGGCGCAGCCGCAACCCTTAAAAGTTGTAGACCAGGTTTGTCGTCATGAGCTTGTCGGTGCTCACCGTGCCCGGCTGCGTATCGCTGTTGTAGCGGATCTGGTAGCCGAGCTTCAGCGCCATCTTCTTGGTCATGCTGACCGACAGGCCGATATCATTCTGGTAGTACTGGTTCTTCGAGCCCGCTTCCACCAGGAACGTATCTTCCAGTGCGGTGTTGTCGGTAAGCCGGTACTTGCCGTTGACCAGGCCACGGCCGACCACTTCGCTTTCGGCGTTGGGCGTGGTGGTGACCGAGACCACGGTGCCATCGGGCTGGGTCACGTCTTCGGTGGTCTTGGCCGGCTGGTAGCGCTTGAAACCGGGGCCGATTTCGAAGGAGAGCTCGGCGCGCTCATTCTTAAGTGCGATGTAACCGTAGCCGACCGAGACGATGCCCTGCCAGAGGTTGGCGCCGAAATCGTCATGCTCGTAACGCGCTGCGGTAACCACGTAGCTGCGCGGATCGAACTTGTAGCCGACCGAGGCGCCGCTGTCATAACGGTTGGCGGTGGTGCTGAACTTGTCGACCGTGTTGCCGGCGGCGTCGGTCACCGTCACGTCGCCCTTCGAGCGCAGGCCGTTGAGGTAGAAGTTGTTCTTCCACACCTCGTTTTCCTGGGAAAGGCCGAGCTTGGCATTGGCGTTCTCGGTGCGCGAGTTGCCGCGCGAGGAGGCGAAGCCGAATTCACCCGAACCGGTCCAGCCGCCATTCTTGGAGGCATCGGAACTGGGGGCGCCACCACCATTGGGGTTGGCCGTGGAGAAAGCGTCCTGGGCCTGCGCGGCGAAAGGCAGCGCGGCAAGGACAAGCGAGGCGAGAAGGATCTTTTTCATCGTCTACCCGGGATGTGGAAAGAAAGTGGTATTGGGGTGGGCCGTGGGGACGGCCCTTGGCGCACCCACGCGCCGGGGGACTGCTTGCTGCTCAACGGCCTGCGAACTGCGTCCACGCACGCCCATACAGCCGTTGCTCAAGGCATTGACCGATAACGCAGCTTAACGCGGCCATACCAGCGGCCACGGCTACCAGTGGCCCGGTAGGGTGCGAGACCAGCAAGACACAGGGGAGGCCCACCGAGAGCACGGCAATGCCGAAACACCAGGCCAACAGGGTACCTGTACCGCGCCCGGGGGCAAAGAACGCGCCCGCACCCCGTTCATCCGCCAATTGGCGAAGTGCGCGCCAGCGCATGCCTTCGATCACGCCCAGCACCAGCCCAACCGCTAACATACTGATCCGCCAAGGATTTAACGGCCCTATCGTGGTATCAGCCTGCAGTGCGACGCACAGCCAGAACCACAGGCCACCGGCGAACACCGCCGACACCGCCCGGCCCAGCGGCTGCGTATTGGCGACCGAGGCCAGTGGCGCCGGCATATCCCGGGCCACGCCGCGGGCCGTGTAGATCAAGGTGGCAAGGCTACAGATCATAAGTGCCGCCCCGGCCAGCCGGGTGGCCCAGAAATCGTTCTCCCCGCGGGCCAGCCCGCCCAGCGCCAGCATCGGCAGGTAGTTGGCCATGGCCACCATGCCCTCCGTGGTAGGCAGCATGCGCCGGAACGGATCCCAGCCATGCCACTCGCGGGCGAAGCGTAGGCGCAGGCAGGTGGCTGCCAGCCCCAGGCTCACCAGGACGAATCCGAAGGTCAGGGGGACCAGCACATCACCGCGGCCGTCGTTGTAAGTACCCAGGGCCACGGCGGTGCCCAGCACCATCCACAGGCCGTAACCCGTCGCGGTCGCGGTCTGGAGGACCACGGCAGGGAGGGAGAAGAGCCTTTGGGCGCGCGAACCGTCGCCAGGCGGGCCGTTGGGGGCCAGCGCGACGGCCGGTACGTCGTCGGATTGCGCCATGGTCGGGGGCTTCGGCTATGGCAAAGCAGCATTTTTGCGCCTAATGGCGCCGGGCGCAAACGTTACGGACGCAACGGGCCCCCACCTGGCCAATCGGCTTACTGCGACAACCCTTGCGGACGGCCACGGCCAACGCCATGCTTGTCGTGCGTAGATACGGGCGTCACGCCCGCGCGGACACACTTTGCACAGCTCCACCTGCCGGCGAGACCCATGGACCGCTACGAGCGCATTCTCACCCTGCACCGACTGCTGAAGTCCGCGCATTATCCGGTCCCGCTTTCGCGGCTCATGGATGAGCTGGAATGCTCGCGGGCCACCCTTTACCGCGATGTGGCGTTCCTGCGCGATGCGCTGGGCGCGCCGGTACAGAGCGTGGCAGGCGACCAGGCCTCGTTCCGCTACGAGGCGGGCGAGGGCGATAGCTTCGAACTACCCGGCCTGTGGCTGACCAGCGATGAGCTGGCCGCGCTCATGGCCCTCAACGAACTCATCGGCCGCTCCGATCCCGGGGTGCTTGCCGGGGCGTTGGCGCCGTTCAAGGCGCGCATCGAACGCCTGCTGTCCGATCACGGCAGCGGCAAGGCGCTGCCGGTCGATCGCATCCGGGTCATCTCCTGGGGTGCGCGCAAGCTCGACCAGCAGGTGTTCCGGATCGTGGCCGGTGCCGTGCTCGAGCGCCGCCAGCTCACCTTCCGCTACCGTGCCCGCACCACCAATTCGGACACGCGTCGCACGGTATCGCCACAGCGCCTCACCCATTACCGCGATAACTGGTACCTCGATGTATGGGACCACGATCGCGAGGCGCTGCGCAGCTTCGCCGTGGATCGCATCGCCGAGCCGCAGGCACAGGATGCCCGTGCGAAGGACGTGGAAGAAACCGAACTCAACGACCTGCTCGCCTCCAGCTACGGCATCTTCGCCGGCAAGCCGAAGGCGTGGGCCACCATCCGTTTCTCATCGCATGCCGCGCGGTGGGTAGCGGACGAGCACTGGCACTCGCAGCAGAAGGGCGACTGGCTGCCCGATGGACGCTACGAGCTCAAGGTGCCGTATTCAAACTCCCGCGAACTGCTGATGGACGTGCTCAAGTACGGCCCTGATGCGGAAATCGTCTCGCCACTGCCACTGCGCGAGGAAATGAAGATCCTCCTGCAGCTGGCGTTGTCCGGATACCAGAACGGCAACAACGGTAACCACCACTGATCACGCGCCAGGTTCCATGAGCGACTTTGATATCGCCGATCCCGGCGCGCTGCCCGCCACCACCGGACAACCCCGCAAACCCCGTGTCGCACTGGCGCTAGGCGCCGGCGCGGCCAAGGGCCTTGCCCATATTGGCGCCATCGAGGCGCTGGAAAGCCGTGGCTTCGAGATCGTCGCCATTGCCGGCACATCAATGGGCGCGCTGGTTGGCGGCATCTATGGCATGGGCAAACTCGATGTGTACCGCGACTGGGTATCGACGCTCGCGCGCTTCGATGTGTTGCGGCTGGTCGACTGGAGTTTCTCCGGCGGCGGGTTCATCAAGGGCGACCGGATCATGGCCGCGCTGCGCGAACTCATCGGCGAGGTGAACATCGAGGAATTGTCGATCGCGTACACCGCGGTCGCCACCGATATCGACCGCGAGCGCGAGGTGTGGCTGACGCGTGGGCCGCTGTTCGATGCAATCCGCGCCTCGATCGCCATCCCGACCCTGTTCCGCCCGTATACCCACGAAGGCCGCCGGCTGGTCGATGGCGCGCTGCTGAATCCGCTGCCCGTGCTGCCACTGATGCGCGAGGACGCCGATTACGTGATGGCCGTGAGCGTGGATGGCGCGGCGGAATTGCAGAAGGCGCCGGAGAAGGATGTGACCGCAGTGCCCGACCAGGGTTACGCGGCGAAGCTTGGCCGCCTGCTTGGCAAAGTGCTGCCGGGCTCGGACTCGAAGATCGCCCGCGATCCCGGCGCGTTCGAGCTGATGACCCAATCGATGGACCTCATGCAGGCGAACCTCTCGCGGCTACGCCTCGCCGCGTACCCGCCGGACCTGCTGATTGAGATGCCACGCAACGTATCGGCGGTGTACGAGTTCTATCGCGCCCGCGAACTCATCGAGCTAGGCCGCGAACGTACCGAGGCCATGCTGGATAAGTGGGTGCCGCGCGGGGTGCCGCTGCGTTAGGAGCATCGCGCGCAAGCGCGCTCCTACACAAAATCTGCGCTGGCCCTTGTAGGAGCGCGCTTGCGCGCGATCGCTCTCCGATCAGATCTCTTCGGTTCTGGTGACCTTGGCCCGGCGCATCAGCCATGCCACACCGCGTAGATCGGCCAGGCCTACCCACAGGCGATCGAGCATGCCGTACTTCGAGGTGCCGGCCGTGCGCGGGCGGTGGCCTACCGGCACGCTCTGGCTCGCGAAGCCTGCACGCTTGACCAGCGCCGGCAGGTAGCGGTGCATGTGGTCGAAGTAGGGCAGGCGCATGAACGTCTCGCGCTCGAACAGCTTCAGGCCGCAGCCGGTATCCGGCGTGCTGTCCTGGAGCATCCGCGAGCGGACGGCGTTGGCGACCTTCGATGAGATGCGCTTGTTGAAGCTATCGCGGCGGGTAACGCGCCAGCCGGCGAACAGCTTGAGCTCCGGGGCAGCGCCCGCACGCGCGGCAAGCAGCTTGGGAATGTCGGCCGGGTCGTTCTGGCCATCGCCATCGAGCGTGGCGATCCACGGCGCGCGGGCGGCACGCACGCCGTTCCACACGGCGGTGCTCTGCCCGCTGCGGGTCACGTGGTGGATGATGCGCAGCTCCGGATAATCCTTCTGCGCCGCCTTGAGCACGGCCACGCTGTCGTCCGTGCTGTCGTCATCGACGTAGATGATTTCGAAGTCGATCCGCCCACGCAGGGACGCGGCAATCTCGGCGAGGAGGGGCGGGATGTTGTCGCGCTCGTTGAAGACGGGCACGACCACGGCGAGATCGGTCATCGCGGTTCCGGGGCGGGTAGCAGGAGTCGGGCGGCATTATCGCCCAACAATCCTTACAGAAGGCTGCTTTGGCTGCACTCGTTCAGGCGGCAGGCTTTTCTGTAGGAGCGCGCTTGCGCGCGATCGCGGGCTGGCCGCCTGTGGCGGATCGCGCGCAAGCACGCTCCTACAGGGACACGGTCAGGTCCTGGCCATCGATGGCGGCACGCCAGCCGCGTTCGGCGATGTCCATGGCCTTGTGGCTGGGGCCCTGCGCCAGCAGCAGCAGAGTGCCGCCGCGCAGCTGCACTTCGCGGCCATCCCAGCCATCACGGTGGAAGGTTCCGGGTTTGCCATCCATCTTGCCGGGCATGAACAGGGCCACCACCGGCTCGTCATCCATGCGGGTCACCGCATGCACCACCGGGTACTGGCCCACCACGCAATCGTGCACGTAGGTAACCATGGCGGGAGCCGGGCCCTTCAGGCGGGTGGCCCGGCCGACGAAGCCCGCTTCGACCTGGTCGTCCGTCATCGGCCGGGTGAGGGCGAGGGCGTCCATCTCGCCAGGCATGTGGGCCACGGCCATGGCTTCCAGCGAGTGCTGGTCGGTGTAGCGCCACATCATGCCCACGCCCGCGAAGGCGATGAGCACCGAGGCCGCCATCGCCATCCACGCGCGACGACGGCCCACCTGGGCACGGCGTTCACCGGTGGCCTGGGCCAACAGGATCCGGTCGGCCAAACCTTCCGGCACCGGAATGGCCATGGCCGCTTCAATGTCATCCTCGAAACGCTGGGCGCGCTGCCAGAAAGCGGCACAGCCCTCGCGGCAGATATCGCGATGGGCGAGCAGCTCCGGATCGCGCGAACGTGGTTCGCTGGTGATGCGGCGGCGGAAGTCGAGGCAGTTCATGTCCGGCTCCCTTCGGCCGCGGCGCGGCCACCGAGCAGCCGCTTGAGCTGCTGGCGGGCGCGGAACAACTGGGTCATCACGGCGCCCGCCTTCTGGCCGGTGCTCGCGGCGATTTCATCGGCGCTCATGCCGGCCAGCACCTGCATGGCCAGCGGCTCGCGGTATTTATCGGGAAGCCGGCCAATGGCATCGCGTACCTGCGCGGCGTCGCCGCTGCGTTCCGGGCTGGCGAAGGCAGCATCTTCGGCGACGTTATCATCCAGTTCGACGATTTCCAGCCGTTTGCGCTCATATAGGCGGGCATGCTCGCGGCGCAGGATGGTGAACAGCCAGGCCTTGGCGGATTCGGCCTCGCGCAACGCGTCGAGGTTCTTCCACGCGCGCAGGAAGGTCTCCTGGACCAGGTCCTGGGCCACGGCCTCATCGCGCGCCAGCCACCAGGCAAACCGGTAAAGGTCGGCCGAGAGGGCGCGCACCATCGCTTCGTACTGGCGCTGCTTCGGGTTCACATCCTCATGGACCGGGCGCTTGGCCATTTCCTTACACCCGCACCGGCTCAGCGGATCTTGCTGAGGATGCCGTCCAGCTCGTCGTTGCTGTGGTAGTGGATGACGAGCTTGCCCTTGCCGCCACGGCCCTGGGCGACTTCCACGCGGGTGGCGAAACGCTCCGCCAGCTCGCGTTCGAGGTTGGCGACGTTCGGGTCCACCGGGCCAGCCGACTTGGCCTTGCCCTTGGGGGCTTCCTGGGCCTTGCGGGCGGCATCTTCCAGCTCACGCACCGTCCAGCCGTGGCGCGAGGCTTCCAGCGCCAGCGGTTCGGCGATCGCCGCCGGCAGGGTAAGCAGGGCGCGGGCGTGGCCCATCTCCAGCTTGCTCTCGTCGAGCAGCTGCTTGATGGATGCCGGCAGCTCGTTCAGGCGCAACAGGTTGGATACCGACGCACGCGAACGGCCCACCGCATCGGCGGCCTGCTGGTGGGTGAGGTCGAACTCATCGACCAGGCGCTGCAGGGCCTGGGCTTCTTCCAGCGGGGTGAGCTCCTGGCGCTGGATGTTCTCGATGAGGGCCATGGCGAGCACGGACTGCTCGGGCACATCTTTCACCAGCGCAGGGATCTCGCTCATCTGCGCGCGCTGGGCGGCGCGCCAACGGCGTTCACCGGCGATGAGTTCGTAGCTGTTCTTGCCGATGGCGCGCACGACCACCGGCTGGATCAGGCCCTGGGCCTTGATCGATGCGGCCAGCTCGTCGAGCGCCTCATCGTTCCAGTGGCGGCGCGGCTGGTACTTGCCGGCCTGGATGTGATGGATGGGCAGCGTGCGCAGCTCGCCTTCCTGCTCGATCACCGAGGGAGCGGCTTCCGGACCGGCACCGCCGCCCAGGAGGGCGTCCAGGCCACGGCCGAGTCCACGTTTTTTCGCTGCTGCCATGGGGGCTCCTTAAGGCGTGGTCGGGGCGGCGTCGGTCGCATCCGCCGCCGGCTCATCGGCCTCGGCGGCGCCTGCGACGGCGCCCGCCAGGGCGCGCTCGCGGCGGATGATTTCACCGGCGAGGCCGATATAAGCGATGGCGCCGCGCGAACCGCGGTCGTACAGATGAATGGGCTGGCCGTGGCTGGGCGCCTCGGCAAGGCGCACGTTGCGTGGAATGATCGAGCGCAGCACCTTGTCGCCGAAGTGCGTGGTGAGCTGGGCCGAAACCTCGTTGCCGAGGTTGTTGCGCACGTCGTACATGGTGCGCAGCAGGCCTTCCACCTCAAGCTCCGGGTTAAGGCGCTGGCGTACGGCCGAGATCGTATCGAGCAGGCTGGAAAGGCCTTCGAGTGCGAAGTACTCGCACTGCACGGGAATCAGCACGCCATTGGCCGCAGTGAGCGCGTTGAGCGTCAGCAGGTGCAGCGAGGGCGGGCAATCGATCAGGATGGTGTGGTAGCGGTCGGCCACCTTGGCCAACTGCTCCTTCAGGCGCTGCTCGCGGGCCATGCCGTCCATCAGCTTCAGCTCGGCCGCGGTCAGGTCGCCATTGCCCGGCAGCAGGTCGTAACCGGCCTCGGTGCGGACCAGTACATCGCCGATGGCGACTTCGCCGAGCAGCACTTCGCAGCCGTTCGGCTTGGCCTCGTGCTTATCCACGCCCGACGCCATGGTGGCATTGCCCTGCGGATCCAGGTCGACAAGCAGCACCTTGCGCTTCGCGGCGGCCAGGGCCGCGGCGAGGTTTACCGAAGTGGTGGTCTTGCCGACGCCGCCCTTCTGGTTGGCGACTGCGATAATGCGGGCCATGGAAAGTCGCTAGCTACCGTGCACGGAAGGGGCGCTAGCGTAGCATCTAGCGCGCAAAGCCTGCATTCCACCGCGTCACTGGCTGACACGCCGTGCCGCCTGGCCTGTACTGCTGCGTCGCCTACCCCCGTAGGAGCGCGCTTGCGCGCGATCCAGCGCGCCGCAGGCTCAATCCCGTCGAATCACCACAAGGTGCCGCTCGCCCTCTACCCCCGGCACGGCCAGCGTGTGGATAGCCTCCACCTTAAACCCCGCCGGTACCCCTTCAAGCTCCTCCGCCGGATGCTTGCCCTTCATGGCCAGCCAGGTACCACCCGGCGCCAGCAGGTGCCCGCCCCAGCCAAGCATGTCGGCCAGCGAGGCGAACGCCCGGGCGGTGATGCACTCGAAGGTGCCTTCCACGTCTTCAACGCGGCTCTGCAACGCCTTCGCGTTACCGAGCTTTAGCGAGCGGATAGCCTCACGCAGGAAGCGCACCTTCTTGCCGTTCGAATCCACCATCAGTACTTCACGCGCCGGCTCGGCGATGGCCAGCGGGATGCCCGGCAGCCCCGGGCCGGTGCCCAGGTCAGCCAGTGAGCGGCCGTGCACGAAGGGAAGGATGGCAAGTGAATCAAGCAGGTGCAGGGTCACCTGAGAACGGTCTTCGCGGATCGCGGTGAGGTTGTAAGCCGCGTTCCAGCGCTCCAGCAGCTCGCGGTAATCGAGCAGGCGCTCCACGGCGCCTTCTGGCAGGGCTACGTCCAGCTTGGCGATGCCGCGTTCGAGCAGGGATTTGAGGTCGTCGCGCGCGGTCATGGGCTTCTTGGCTCGGCTACTGGCCGCAAAGTATGGGCGAAAAAAAGGCGGCGTTGCCGCCGCCTTCTAAAAAACGCACACGCGTTCTCTTGTTATCTGCTTTATGCGGCGTCGAGTTCGACGCGGGTCACCAGCATGCCGCGGGCGCGGAGCGAACCGTTCACGGCGTGCTTCAACTGGGTGCCGACCGCGCGGCGATCCGCGGCGTGGGCGGTGGCCGAATCGCGCAGCGCAGCGACCACGTTGCTGCGGATGAGCTCGGGCGCTTCCTCGATCACCGGATCGGCCGCTGCCGGCTCCAGCACCTGCCAGTAGACGGTGCCGCCCTCGAAGCGCAGCACCTGGCCGCCGAGGTCGATCTTGTGGGTGATGCGATCGAGCAGCGGCAGCAGCACATGGGTACCGGCGGACAGGAGGGCCGGGGTACGGCCGAAGCGACGCACGCTGTAGACCTGGCCTTCCGGCACGCGCTTGAACGAGGCGACCGCGAGGACGCTGGCGACAAGGACGGTGCTGAGGAGGGCGATAGTCAACATGGCTGTTACTTCAATGAGTTACGCTTAATTCCTGTCTCGTGGTGCAACGAGATGACGCACCACGCTGATCGATCGGGGTGTTAACTCTAATATAACGAAGGGTCTTAACGCTAGTTTTACCAGACCCCCATGTTCAGTTAGCGGATGGGTTGGTCAAAACTTGAGCGTTGGGCATTTTTTGACCACGCCAGCGGGAAGGTGGCCGGAAAGCGGCAGGGCGTGGCGCAGGCAGGTTTGACCCGCCGGTGGCGAATGATAACAATTATCAATAACTATCCGACCGGTCGCGCCCATGAACCTGCTTGGCTGCCTGGTGGCGTTCGCCGCCATGGCGCTCGCCTACCTTTCCTCCCGTAACCAGCGCGCGCTGGCGCGGCCGTTGGGCCGTGGCGCCAGGCTGGCGGCGGGTGTGCTCACGGTGGTGGCACTGGCCTGCTGGGTGGTGGGCGAGACCACGCTTCCCGGAATTTTCTCAACGCTCACCGCCCTGATGCTCGGCGCAGTGGCATTACCCTACGTGCTGTGGCTGCTCAAGCCGGCAGACGCGAAGAAGTCCCGCTGATGCTCGCCAAGACCTTCGCCGGCATTCTCCTCGGCCTCCCGCTGTGCATGGCCATCGTCGGGCTGGCCGTCTACCTGTGGCCAGGCGCCAGCGAATCCGTGCTCATGCCGTGGCTGGTGGCGTTCTTCCCACTGTGGACGGTGGTGATGGCCGCGACGTACATGTTCCGCAGCGGTGTGCGCGCCTGGGCCTGGCTGGCCATCGCCAACGTGGGCGCGTTCGCCGCGCTGTTCCTTGCCAAGCACACCCTGCCCGGTATCTGAGCCATGAAGTCCAGCACGATCCGCACCTTCACCACCGTGCACACCTGGACCGGCCTGCTCGCGGGCTTCGCGCTGTTCATCGCGTTTTACGCGGGCGCGCTCACCATGTTCCACGACCCGATCGATACCTGGGCGCTGCCGAAGCAGGAACTGGCCGATGCGCAGGTGATGGAACGCGCCGGCACCATGATGGCTGACATCGTGGCGAAGCACCCCGCCGCGCGTGAATCCATCGGCGTCACCTATGCCGCGGGCCACCCCTCGCACGAAGTGGCCGCCTACTGGATGGAGAAGGATGGCACCTGGATGACCCAGGCCATCGACGACAGCGCAGCGCATGACGCCGAAGACCACGAGCACGGCCTGGCCGATTTCGTCTACGAGCTGCACTACGACCTCGGCATCCCCGAGATCGGCATCTACCTCATGGGCATCGTCAGCGTCATCTACGGGCTGGCGTTGCTCACCGGCGTGCTCATCCACCTGCCGAACCTGGTGCGCGAACTGTTCGCCCTGCGCCCGGGCCACAACCTGAAGCGGCTCTGGCAGGATGCGCACAACGTCATCGGCATCCTCAGCCTGCCCTTCCACATCATCTTCGCCGTCACCGGTGCGTTGCTGTGTCTCACCCTGGTGGCCTTGATGGCGTTCAACACGGTGATCTTCGATGGCAAGCTGATGAGCGCGTTCGAGCGCATGACCAGCGCGCTGCCGGATACCGCTGCGATGACGGCGGCCGCACCCAAGGCCGGTACGGATACTGGCGTAGCCATGCTCCCACCCGCCGAGCTCGGCGCCCGCGCCCGCCAGGCCGCGTTGGCCGCAGGCGCCGCCAACTTCGATCCGGACTATATGCGCTACGTGCACTACGGCCAGCCAGGTGCGTCCGCCGAAGTGCGCGGCACCTCCACGAAGACGCTGGGCGAGTACGGCATGGTGGCGCTCGATGCGAGCACCGGCCGCATCCTCAATGTGCAGGTCACCGGCGCACGTGATGCGAACCACGCCACCTACTCGGCCATCTTCGGCCTGCACTTCGGCACGTTCGGCAACCTGTCGCTGCGTTGGCTCTATTTCATCCTGGGCCTGGCCGGTGCCTTCCTGTTTTATTCGGGCAACCTTCTCTATATCGAGACGCGCCGCAAACGCCGCCAGGCCGATCAGCCGCTGAAAGTACGCGCCATGGCCACGGCCACCGTCGGCGTGTGCCTGGGTACCTGTCTCGCCATCTCGGTCACGTTCGTCGCCAACCACCTGGCGCCGTACGTCGGGGCCGAGCCTACGTCGATCGTCCAGCCGGTCTGCTTCACCACATTCTTTGCGGCCATCGCGTGGACGTTCTGGCGCCGCCCGGCGAAGGCCGCGGTCGACCTGCTCTGGGCGACTGCCTCCGTATCCGTCGTGGTAGGCGTGCTCGACATGGCACTGCATGGCGATCGCCTGTCCCGCACGCTGTCCGAAGGCCGTTACGACGTACTCGGCGTGGACCTGGTCGCCATCGCGATGGGCGCGGGTTTTGCGTGGCTGGCCATCGCCACCCGCCGCCGGGCGATCGAGGGCGATCCATGCAGCGTGTGGGCCGCCCGGGCACCCCGCGCGGCGGTATCGACGACACCTGCCCATGAGGGCTAGCGGCTAGCTCGCTGACGAGAAGGCGGGCATGGCGCCTGCGCGGTCGTGTGATTGGCGAACACCGCGTCGCGCACGGCCTTGTCCGCTTCGGGCATCGCCATGTCGAACACGTAGAGTTCGCCGTCGCTTATCCCGACGAAGTTCATCCACGCGTGGACGCGTGGCGAACCCCGTTCTACGTAATCGTAAATCACGGTGCAGGCATCCGGCCGCGTGAGGCTCACCACGTGATGTGGCAACGGAAACCGTTGACCGGGTTGCGCGAAATCAATGTCCAGCATTTCCTTGCGGACCAGCGGGAAGAACGGTGCGGCGTCGCTCATCGCCTCCCATGCCCCCACTTCCATACTCTCGCTGAGCCAACCTTGCGCGAATCCGCCAGGTGCCGTGAATTCGATAAATAGCGTGCTGTTGGCCGTCAACATGGCGGCGGCCGGCCGCCACCCGCGCGGCATCAACTCCCAACCGCCATTGAAGACGAGCATCAGCCGCTCCCGCAGCGCGGGAGGAACGGTCATGTCGACCGGCCTATCCGCTTCGGTCTCTTGCCAGTTTCCATCGGTGTCGCGGAAGCCGAAGCGGTACGCTGGCATGTCGGTGATCGGTTGGCCTGAGGGATCTCGGGCAACGATGGGGGTCAGCCGGAAATCATGCCCGCCCAGGTAGTCCCCACGATGTACCGGGCCCGCGACGTAGTGCGGTTCGTCAGCGAGAAGGCCGCCTGCGAACAGAAGCGAGACGATTCCAACCCACCACCTGCGGTGCGCCGGCATGACGATTCCCCCCTTGGATGCGTGGGCGCACTATACGCGGCCGCGCCGTGGGCGCGGGGCGTGGCGCGATGGTTACAATGCAGCGCAGGCATGCGATGACCGGCACATTGAGAGGTGGATGGTGAGCGACCCTGGCAACGAAACCCACGGTGACCTGGCCACGCCTATCTGGAGTGCTCTCGGCGCCCGGCAGGCGCACCTGGGGGAAGGCGATGCGCTGGTGCGGCGTTACCAGCCCGATGTGGCGCCGTTCGCCGCCGTCGCCGAAGAACTACCTGCCGCCTTCGATGCGCTCCACGCACTGATGCAGCCCGGCGATGTCGCCGCCGTGCTCTCCCGCGAGCCGCTGGCGGTTCCCTCACGCCTGCGTTCCGTAGCGTTGGGCGCCGTCCACCAGATGGTCGCCGAGACACGCGTGGACAACACCTCGTTCGGCGCCGATTTCCTGGAGCTGGGCGATGACGACGTCACCGAGATGATCGCGCTGACCCAGCTCACCCGGCCCGGACCCTTCGTCCGCAGGACGAACGCGATGGGCCGCTACATAGGGCTGCGCGACGACGGCAAGCTGATTGCCATGGCCGGTGAGCGCATGCGTGTGCCGGGCTATACCGAGGTGAGTGCCGTCTGCGTCCACCCCGAATGGCGCGGCAAGGGGCTCGCTGCCATGCTGATCAACGTCGTGCGTGCCGACATCGAGCGCCGTGGTGAAATCCCGTTCCTGCACGTGTTCGGCGAGAACCTCTCGGCGATCGCCCTGTACGAGCGCCTGGGTTTCCAGCGCAGCCGAATCTTCATGCTGAACCAGATCACCCGTGCGGGTGCCCAGGCCGGGGTGCCGCTTCACGGGAACTGATGGCGGCCGGCGCGTATACAATCGCCGCACCTGTAGCCTACGAAGCCAACGCCATGACACAGTCCACGCCTTATCCCATCGGTACGCCCGGCACGCCCTGGGGCCCCGCTGAGGTCACGGCGTGGCGCGCCACGCAGCGCAAGCAGCGCAGCTATGTGGACGATGTCGTCAAGGCTATCGAGCCGCTGCGCGCCTTGTTCGATGTGGAGGAATACGGTGCGGTGGACTACGCCGGCGAGCATTACCCGTTCTTCGCCCTGCGCACGCGACACTGGAACGGTGCGCTGCCCGTCATGGTCGTGACCGGCGGCGTGCACGGCTACGAAACCAGCGGCGTGCACGGCGCACTGCAGTTCCTGCGCGAACACGGCAACGACTACGCCGGCCGTGCGAACGTGCTGGTGGTGCCTTGCGTAAGCCCCTGGGCCTATGAGCGCATCCACCGCTGGAACTTCGATGCGATCGATCCCAACCGCAATTTCCGCGAAGGCAGCCCCGCCGCCGAATCCGCCGCGCTGGTGCGCTTGCTCGCACCGCTGGCTGACAAGGTGCTGATGCATATCGACCTGCACGAGACCACGGATACGGATGAATCCGAGTTCCGCCCGGCGCTCGCGGCACGTGATGGCAAGGATTACGAGCCGGGCGAGGTGCCGGATGGCTTCTACCTGGTCGATGATGCGGACAAACCGCAGCCGGCATTCCAGAAGGCCGTGATCGAGGCCGTGGCGAAGGTTACGCACATCGCGCCGGCGGATGCGAACGGCGAGATCATCGGCTCACCCGAAGTGGCGCACGGCGTCATCGAGTACGCGCTGAAGTCGCTCGGCCTGTGCGCCGGCATCACCCCGGCGCGCTACTGCACCACCACCGAGGTTTACCCGGATAGCCCGCGCGCCACGCCGAAGGAATGCAACGACGCGCAGGTGGCTGCAGTACGTGCGTCGATCGATTACGCGCTCGCCCATCCCAAGGGCTGAGCGAGCGACACCGAAAGGCTCAGGTCGCGGCGGGTGCCCGAACGTGATGCGCCCGCATGACGATCCACACCAACGCGGCCAGGGTCAGCGCGACGATGATGCCGCCATACAGGTTGATGGCGGTAAGCAGCCCGTAGTGCTGTGCCACATAACCCACGGCAATCGTCGGCACGCTGAAGGCCAGATAGCTCTGGATGTAGAATGCGGCCATCAGGCGGCTGCGTTCATGCGGTTCGGCCAGCGGCATGATGCTGCGCACCGCGCCAAGGAACGACGCACCAAAGCCGGCGCCGGCGATCACGGAGGCGCCCAGCAGCCAGGCACCCGAACCGATACCGGCGCCGATCAGCACCAGAACCAGGCCACCGGCCAGCAGGACAGCGCCACGCTGCAAAGAGCGGATCGCCGGGTGATTCAGCCCCTGCAGCACCGCGGCCGCGCCGCTCAGCATGAGCGCCGTGACGACGAGTCCGCCGATCCACGGCGAGGTGGAGTGCGTAGTCTTCGCCACCAGCGAAGGCATCAGTGAAAGATAGAAGCCGCCCAGCATCCACAGCGCCACATTGAGTGGTGAGACCGCCATGAAAGCGGGGCGCGCGCGTTGCGGTACCGCCACGTACGGACGGAGGCTGGCCAGGGCACCTGGTTTGCGCTCAGCGGTTTCGGGCGTCGTGCGCGTGAGGATCAAGGCGAGGGATAGCAGGCCAATCAGCACGACGTACACCGACTGCATCGGGGCGGGCGCCAGCACAACCATGGCCGTACTGCCGAGCGCGCCAGCGCCCAGGCCAATCATCGGCGCGAAGCTGTTGATGGTGGCCCCGCGCTGGCGGTCCAGGTCGAGGATAGCCGCGGCGAGGGTGGACATGCCGATGCCGGTAGCGATGCCCTGGAGCGTGCGTGCAGCGATCAGCCACGCCGGGCTATCGGCCGCGAGGAACACGCCCATCGCCAACACATCCAGCACGATTGCCGCGGCGATGACGGGGCGGCGGCCCAGGTGATCGGACAGGCGCCCGCCGAACAGCAGCGCGGCCAGCAAGGCGAAGGCATACACCGCGAAAATCACGGTGAGGAGCGTGGGCGTGAAGTGCCACGCCGCCTGGTAAAGCCGATAGAGCGGGGTCGGTGCGGTCGAAGCGGCGATGAAAGCGACGAGGGTAAAGGTATGCACGGCCATTGGCCGTCGAACGTCGGAGGCGCTCATGGCGAAGCCTAAAAGCAAAGAATGCGCGTTAGTCTACGCCGACCGGGCGCTAAAGCAACTATTTAGCGTTTAGGAGTATGATAGGCAGCCATGAACGAGATTGCACCCTCCCAAGCCCGCCCCGCCGGCCCCCGTCCGGGCGGCCGCAGCGCACGCGTGCAGGCCGCGATCCACCAGGCCGTGCACGAACTCCAGGCCGAGGGCAGCCGTGAAGCGCTGACCGTACCGGCCATTGCCGCGCGCGCCGGGGTCACGCCCTCCACGATCTACCGCCGGTGGGGCGATCTCTCCCAGCTGCTCGCGGATGTCGCCGTGGAGCAGTTGCGGCCTGAGGGGCTGCCTGCGGATACCGGCAGCTACCGCGGCGACCTGTTCACCTGGCTGGAGCAGTACCGCGACGAGATGTCTTCCGACCCGGGGCGCACCATGTTGCGCGATGTGCTCGGCGTACAAGGTCGCGAAAACACGGGTAAGTGCGCGCTTTACTGCACGCAGCAGTTGGATGCGATCAGCGAACGCGCCGCGGCGCGTGGCGAGCGCACGTTGGCCACGCAGGCCATCCTGGATGGCGTCATCGCACCCATGATGTATCGCATCCTGTTCGCCGCCAGCACGCCGAATTCGGACGATGTCGGCGGCTGGCTGGATGCCACCCTGGATGCCCGGGCCTGACCGAGCCTCCCGGGGCCGGTCGCGGGTTCCATAGCCCCTGGCAAGTCCTTGCGCTTCGCCGCTTATTAGACCTGGCAGCTATTCAAATACGTGAACAAATCGCGAAGATTCGTGCTGCACCGCAAAAGTCCCATGCAGACCACCCAACATACCGTTTCTAAATAAGTTTTCATCACCACCCATCAAGTGGTATTGCACGTAATAACGTTTACTCGTGCAGTGCAACAAGCCCTTGATTTAACAGGCTTTACACGGATGGTGAAAACGTTTACGTTCCGCGCCGTCGAACCCCGGTGGGGCCGGGGACGCAGGGCGATGATTACGTGAGTGTGACGATCAAAGACGTCGCGAGGATGGCCAACGTATCGGTGGCCTCCGTTTCGCGCGCACTGAATGGCCACGGCGGCGTGACCGCGGAAACGCAGAAGCGGATCCGTGAGGTCGCCGCCCGCTTGCGTTACGTGCCGCATAGCGCGGCCCGCAGCCTGATCACCCGCCGCACCCAGACGATCGGCGCCTTGCTGCCCGATCTGCACGGCGCGTTCTTCTCCGAGCTCATCCGCGGTATCGACCTGGCCGCCCGGGCGCGCGGCCTGTACCTGCTGGTATCCAGCTCGCATGGCGATGCCACCGAGGCAGCCATCGCCCTGCGTGCCATGCAGGGCCGTGTCGATGGCCTGCTCGTGATGTCGCCGCATGCCGATGCCGCGTTCCTGGACGAGAACCTGCCGATCGTCCTTCCCACCGTACTGATCAACAGCCACGTGCGTTCCGAGCGCCATGCCGCGCTGGATGTCGATGACTTCGGTGGCGCGAAGGCCATGGTCGAACACCTGCTCGGCAACGGCAGGCAGCGCATCGTGTTCATCGCCGGCCCGGAAGTGAACCACGACGTGCAGGAACGTTGCCGCGGTTATCGCGAAGCGCTTGCCGCCGCGGGCCTGGGCGATAGCGCCGTGGTGCTGCAGGGCGACTTCACCGAAGAATCCGGTTACCGCATGGCCAAGGAAGCGCTGGCGATGTCGCCGCGCCCCGATGCCATCTTCGCCGCGAACGACATGATGGCCATTGGCGCACTTTCGGCGCTGGCCGAGGCGGGCGTGCGCACGCCCGACGAGATCGCCGTCACCGGCTTCGACGATATCCCGATGGCGCGATACGTATCGCCGCCGCTGACGACGGTGCGCGTGCGCATCGCCGAGTTGGGCGAGGCCGCGCTGGAACGCCTGGCACGCATGATCGAATCACCCGATGACGCGGCACCTGAGCCGCGCGTTGTCGGTACCGAACTCGTCGTACGCGCCTCCTGTGGCGCCAGCGACAAGGCACAACGACGGAACTGATCCGTCGTCTGCATTACACGGCTTGCCGGGCCGTGGCGGGATCCAGGACGGCGCCATTGATGGATAGCGAGAACCAGCCGGTCCGTACGCGGAACGGGCGGGGGTACGGGGTAGATCGCCTTAGATGAGGTGGCGCTGACCACCGCGACGCGGCCGCAGGGCCGGACGTCGTACCCATGCCCAGCCGGACCGGGTCATACACACAGAGAGATTGGGAGAGAGGGGTACCATGAACGCTTCGAAGCACGTGAAGAAGAAGCTGCTGTGCGGTGTTATCGCCGCCAGCATCGCCGCCGTCGTTGCACCGACCATGACCATGGCGCAGTCGGCCAACGCCACCCTGCGCGGCAAGGCCGCCCCGGGTGCGCAGGTCACCGCGTTCAACCCGCAGACGGGCCTGACCCGCAAGACCACCGCCGGCGCGGATGGTTCGTACACGATCAACGGCCTGCCGCCCGCCTCGTACCAGGTCGATGCTGGCCCGGGCACGCAGCAGACGGTGACGCTGACCGTCGCATCGACGGGCACCCTTAACCTCGCCGCGCCTGCCGCGGCCGCCGGTGGCGCCAATGCGGCGAATGCCACCTCGCTCGAGGGCGTGAGCGTCGCTGCGACCACGCTGCAGGAAGTGAAGACCCCCGAAGTTGGCCAGACGATCTCGCTGCACCAGATCGCCACGATCCCCCAGGCATCGCGCAACTTCCTCGAGTTCGCCGATACCGTGCCGGGCATGGTGTTCAGCGTCGATGCGAAGGGCAACACCTCGCTCCGCGGCGGTGCGATGAACACCAGCTCCACGAACGTCTACATCGACGGCGTGAGCCAGAAGAGCTACGTGAAGGAAGGCGGCGTCTCCGGCCAGAACAACAGCCAGGGTAACCCGTTCCCGCAGCTCGCCATTGGTGAATACAAGGTCATCACCAACAACTACAAGGCGGAATACGACCAGGTGTCGTCCGCTGCGATCACCGCCGAGACCAAGTCGGGTACCAACGAGTTCCACGGCGAAGTGTTCGGCACGTACACCAACGATGCATTCCGCAACCGCACCCCGATCGAAAAGACCTCGGGCAAGACGGATTCGGAATCGAAGGAATACGGCTTTGCCCTTGGTGGCCCGATCATCAAGGACAAGATGCACTTCTTCATCACGTACGAGCAGAAGAAGTTCGATACGCCGATCTCGGTCGTTCCGAACAGCGTCAACTACGCGGGCGATGTCTCGGCGCTGCTGCCGGCCAACGTGCAGTCCGAGCTGGGCTCGTCGAACCTGAACTTCGACGAGAAGCTGTACTTCGGCAAGATCGACTGGGAACTGACCGATCGTGACCGCATCGAGATCAGCACCCAGGTGCGCCGCGAACAGCAGATCTCCGGCACCGGTACTGGCACCGCGCCGTCGGCCGGCGTCAGCAACGAAAACCACGATACCCGTGGCACCTTCAAGTGGGCGCATAGCGCCGACAGCTGGTACAACGAGCTGATCTTCTCGTACGAAAACGCGTTTATCGCTGCTAACCCGCTGCAAGCCGGTAATGGCTTCCAGTACACGTGGCAGCCGGATCAGAACAACCCCGCGATCATTGCGACGGGCTCGGCGGATCCGCGCGCTACCCAGAACAAGAGCCAGGAAGGTCCGAGCGTGTCGGATACCTTCACCTTCAACGATCTTGAGTGGCAGGGCGACCACGTCGTCAAGTTCGGCTACAAGTTCAAGGCCGTTGAGCTGAAGGCCGCCGATGCCGCGGCACAGAGCCCGCAGTTCTATTACGACGTGAACCCGACCGGCGTCTCCGCCGAGCCATGGCAGGTGTTCTACGCCTCGAACCTGCCGGGTTCCGATGGCGTTGCCAAGACCCACGCACGCCAGTACGGCATCTTCGCGCAGGACGACTGGTCGGTTAACGATCACCTCACGCTGAACCTTGGCGTGCGCTGGGATTACGAAGCGAACCCGTCGTACACCAATTTCGTCACCTCGCAGAAGGTGATCGATGCACTGAACTCGCCGAACCCCTACGCCGGTGCGACGCCGGGTGAGACCTACGCCGATGCCCTCGCGGCCGGTGGCGTGAACCTCAATGATTACATCAGCAACGGCCACAACCGAAAGAACTTCAAGGGCGAATGGCAGCCGCGCCTCGGCTTCTCGTACGACCTGTTCGCTGACGAAGAGCACGTGATCCACGGCGGTGCGGGCCGCGCCTACGACCGCAACCTGTTCGACTACCTGCAGACGGAAGTCACCAAGCAGTCGCTGCCGCAGACCACGCTGCGCTTCAACATCCCGACCCATCCGTGCGACACCAGCTCGTCCACCTGCGTGCCCTGGAACCCGGATTTCCTGAACGGCCAGAACGTGCTGCAGAACTACCTGGTAGGCGGTAACTCCGGCCAGGAAGTGGACATGCTGAACAACAAGCTGAAGGCGCCTTACAGCGACCAGTTCAGCCTGGGCATGTCCAACACGATCGGCGAATGGCAGACCGATGCCACCGTGACGCGCGTCCTCAGCCACGACGGCTTCGTGTTCACGCTCGGCAACCGCTACCCGGATGGCTCGTTCTTCAAGAACGGCACCCAGCCGTGGGATTACCCGATCCCGAACGTGGGCGGCCTGATCCTCGGCAACAACGGCATCTCCACCCGCACCACCCAGGTGCTGCTGTCGGCGCAGAAGCCTTACACCAAGGAATCTGGCTGGAGCACGAGCCTGTCGTACACGTTCTCGCACGCCAAGCAGAACCGCGATATCAACGAGCACTACTCGTTCGATTACCCGTGGATCGAGGATTACCGCTACATCACCTCGAACGCCGTGGCCAAGCATCGCTTCGTCGGTACCGGCGCGGTCGACCTGCCGTGGGGTATCAACGCGTCGGTCAAGCTGACGCTCGCCACGCCGCTGCCCAAGGATGACGTGGCCTGCTACGGCGCGACGTTCGCCGATGGCTCGTCGTGCATTCCGGTCTCGGGCGTGCCGAGCGGTTCGAAGTTCCTCATCGGTGGCGACATCTGGGGCTACCGCGATGTCGATATCCAGTTCACCAAGGATTTCGTGCTGAGCGGTGACACCAAGATCTACGCCCGCTTCGACATCCTGAACGTGTTCAACTGGCAGAACTTCGCCGACTACAACACCAATTGGGGTTCCGGCGGCGTGCTGAACAGCGATCCGGTGACCTACAACAAGAAGGGCAACATCGTTTACCTGCCGCGTACCGCCCGCTTCACCGTGGGCCTGAAGTTCTAAGCAGCACCTGGCACGGGTGGAAAGCTCCCCTTTCTACCCGTGCCACCTTTGGGCGCCCGTGAGTCTCCCCTCGGGCGCCTCTTTTGTTCCATGGAAGTCCCTTCGGGGACTTTTATTTGGCCGGGCGCCGTAAACGTTTACGCTAGGCAGGCCAACCGGCAGCACGAACCGTCCCCACGTCGTTCGCGCTAGCCTCGTTCAAGCCCAAGGATCCCCAGCGATGAAACCGACCACGACCAAGCGCCTCACCCTTGCCCTCGCCGCCCTGATGGCCTGCGCCGCTCCCCTGGCCATGGCCCGCGAAGGCACGAAGGCCGCCAAGGCGAAGCCTGCCGCCACCGCCATGCCGTCGAAGGACCTGCACCCGGTGCCGCCGATGATCGTGGATCTGGAGAAGCGTACCTTCCAGTGGTTCTGGGATAGCGCCAACCCCGAGAACGGCCTGATCCCCGACCATTACCCGACCGACTCGTTCGCCTCGATCGCATCGGTGGGCTTTGGCCTTACCGCCTATGGCGTGGGCGTGGAGCGCGGTTACGTCACGCGCGAGCAGGCGGTGGACCGCACGCTGGCCACGCTGAAGTTCTTCAACGACTCGGCGCAGAACGATTCGGAGGATGAATCCACCGGCTTCCACGGCTTCTACTACCACTTCCTGGACATGAAGACCGGGAAGCGCTTTGCGCGCTGGGTGGAAGTATCGTCGGTGGATACCACGCTGCTGCTCGGCGGCGTGCTGTTCGCGCAAAGCTACTACGACCACGATACGCCCAAGGAAAAGGAAATCCGCGACCTGGCTGACCAGATCTACCGCCGCGTGGACTGGACCTGGATGCAGAACCACAAGCCGCTGATCAGCATGGGCTGGACGCCGGGCGGCAAGGCCATCCCGCATGATTGGGAGGGCTATAACGAAGGCATGCTGGTTTACATCCTGGCCCTGGGCTCGCCGACGCACCCGGTGGGCGACGATGCTTGGTCCGCCTGGACCAAGACCTACGATAAGACCTGGGGCGAATTCCACGGCCAGACGTTCCTGAACTTCGCGCCCATGTTCGGCCACCAGTACAGCCACACCTGGGTGGATTTCCGCGGCATCAAGGATGCCTGGAACCGCGAAAAGGGCCTGGACTACTTCGAGAACAGCCGCCGCGCCACCTATTCGCAACAGGCCTATGCCGTGGCCAACCCGGGCGGCTGGACCGGTTATGGCAAGAACATCTGGGGCCTCACGGCTTCGAATGGTCCGGGCGGCCTGATCATCAAACAGGGTGACAAGGAACGGACGTTCCAGGGTTACACCGCGCGTGGCGCGGGCCTGGATTACATCTCCGATGACGGCACCATCGTGCCGACCGCGGCGGGCGGCTCGATCGCCTTTGCACCGGAGATCGTTATTCCCGCGCTGGAAGAGATGAAGAAGAAGTACGGCCAGTACATCTATACGAAGTACGGCTTCGTCGATGCCTTCAACCTCAGCTTCGATACGCGCACCGACCTGCGTACCGGCCAGCTCGTGCCGGGCTTCGGCTGGGCCGATACCGTTCACCTGGGCATCGACCAGGGCCCGATCGTGCTCATGATCGAGAACTACCGCAGTGAGTTCGTGTGGAACGTGATGAAGAAGAACCCTTACATCCGCAAGGGCCTGCAGCGCGCCGGCTTCACCGGCGGCTGGCTGGACGCCGAGACGGCCTCCACCCTGTGGTGATGCGCGTCGCCCGCCTTGGTGTCATCGCCGCGCTGGCTCTTGCCAGCACGGCGTTGTCGTCCTGCGCGAAAGAACCACCCGGCACGCGTACGTTGGAGTTCTGGACGATCGGGCGCGAAGGCGAGGCGGTGCTTAAACTGCTGCCCGAATTCGAGCGCGAACATCCGGGCCTGCATGTATCCGTGCAGCAGCTGCCGCTGACAGCGGCGCACCAGAAGCTGCTTACCGCCTATGCGGGTGATTCCACGCCGGATATCACCCAGCTCGGCAACACATGGGTGCCGGAGATGGTGGCGCTCAATGCGCTCGAGCCACTGGACGCACGCGTCAACGCCTCGAAGGTCGTGGACAAGAACGATTACTTCCCGGCGATCTGGTCCACCAACGTGATCGACGGCACGCTGTACGGCGTGCCCTGGTACGTGGATACGCGCCTGCTGTTCTACCGCAAGGATCTGCTGGCGAAGGTGGGTTACGACCATCCGCCGCGCGACTGGGCGGAATGGCAGGCGATGATGGCGAAGCTGGCCCAGCCGCAAGGCAAGGCCTATGGCGTGCTGCTGCCCACCAACGAGTTCGAGCAACTGCTCGCGCTCGCCTTGCAGCAGCCCGATCCGCTGCTGCGCGACGGCGGCCGCTACGGCAACTTCCAGAGCCCCGGCTTCAAGAAAGCGCTGGCGTTCTACGTCTCGATGTTCAAGGACCAGCAGGCGCCGATGATGACCAACGTCGGCATCGGTAATCCATGGGCTGCGTTCGGCCAGGGCTTCTATGCCTTCTATCTGTCGGGTCCGTGGAATATCGGCGAGTTCCGCAAGCGCCTGCCGCCTGAGCAGCAGGCCGACTGGGGCACGGTGGCGTTGCCGGGGCCGAATGGCCCGGGCGCGTCCAACGCTGGCGGCTCCAGCCTGGTCATCTACCGCAAGTCGAAGCACAAGGACGATGCGTGGGCGCTGATCGAGTTCCTGTCGCGTCCTGAGATCCAGGAGCGCTTCTACCAGATCCTGGGCGACATGCCGCCGCGCCGTTCTTCGTGGGATGCGCCCGCGCTGCGTGACGATGACAAGGCCGCCGCCTTCCGCGACCAGCTTGACCGGGCAAAGGCCACGCCGCCGGTCGCGGAGTGGGAGCGTATCGTCACCGAGATGCAGCTCGTGGCGGCGCAAGCCGCGCACGGCGATCTCACGATCGACCAGGCCGCTGCGGAGATTGATCGCCGCGCCGACCGCCTGCTGGAGAAGCGCCGCTGGATGCTCGACCACGGCCACAAGGCATCGCCATGAACACGACAACCCGCGCCGCCTGGCTCTTCATCACCCCCGCGCTGATCATCCTCGGCCTGTTCTTCCTGTTGCCGGTGGTCGCCGCGCTGGTGCTGTCGGTCACCGACTTCGATCTGTACGCGCTGGCCGATATCCGCAACCTGCGCTTCGTCGCGCTGGAGAATTACTGGTCGCTGCTGCAGCGGCCACTGTTCTGGTCGGCGCTGGGCCACACGTTGTACTTCGTGCTCGTGGGCGTACCGCTCTCGCTCATGGCATCGCTCGGCGCGGCCATGCTGCTGAACTCGCCGCTGGTGCGCTTCAAGCCGTTTTTCCGCACGGCGTTGTTCGCACCCGTGGTGACCACGGTGGTGGCGGTGGCGGTGATCTGGCGCTACCTGTTCAACACCAAGTACGGCCTGATCAACTACGTGCTGGATGCGATGCACCTGCCTACCGTGGACTGGCTGGGTGACCCGCATTGGGCCATGCCCACGATCATCCTGTTCGCGGTCTGGAAGAACTTTGGCTACAACATGATCATCTTCATGGCCGGGCTGCAGGCGATCCCCGCCGATCTGTACGAGGCCGCGCGTATCGATGGCGCATCGGCCTGGGCACAGTTCCGCCACATCACGCTGCCCATGCTGAAACCGACCATGCTGATGGTCAGCATCCTCACGGTATCGGGTTACTTCCAGCTGTTCGCCGAGCCGTACGTGATGACCGAAGGCGGCCCGCTGCAGAGCACCACCTCCGTGCTGTACCTGATGTACGAAGAAGGGTTCAAGTGGTGGAACCTGGGCTCGGCATCAGCCGTGGCCTTTATCCTGTTCGTGATCATGTTCGTGGTCACCGCTGCGATGCTTCGCCTGTCGAAGCGGGGAGAGCCGGCATGAGCCCGCGCATGGCCAAAGCCATCATCAACGGGCTGCTGATCGCCGTGGCCGCCATCGCCATCGCGCCGCTGCTGTACATGCTCTCGGTGTCGTTCATGACGCCGGGCGAAGCGAGCGCCCTGCCGCCCCCCGTGCTGCCGACGCACTGGACGCTCGCGAACTACCGCCAGCTGTTCATGAACGCGGGCATGGGCCGTTACCTGTTCAACAGCCTGCTTATCTCTACGGCGATCACCGTAGTGTCGCTCGCCTTCAACCTGATGGCCGGGTACGCGTTCGCGAAACTGGAGTTCAAGGGCAGGGCGCGACTGTTCCAGCTGCTGCTGGGTGCGCTGGTGATCCCGGCGCAGGTGGCGATGCTGCCGCTGTTCCTGCTGCTGAAGTACATGGGCCTGGTGAATACGTATGGCGCCGTCATCGTGCCTGCACTGGCCACCATCTTCGGCATCTTCCTGGTTCGCCAGTACGCCAGCGGCATTCCCGATGATTTGATGGAAGCCGCACGAATTGATGGTGCCGGTGAGTTCCGCATCTTCGCCACCATCATCATGCCGCTGCTCAAGCCGATCATGGTGACCCTCGCGATCTTCACCTTCCTCGCCGCGTGGAACGACTTCATGTGGCCGCTTATCGCACTGACCGGGCAGGAGCACTACACGCTGCCGATCGCGCTGGCGTCACTATCACGCGAGCACGTGCAGGATAGCGAGCTGATGATGGCCGGCTCGGTGGTCACGATCTTGCCGGTGCTGGTGTTGTTCCTTGCCCTGCAGCGTTACTACCTTGAAGGCCTGCTGCTGGGCAGCGTAAAGGGTTAACCACTATGCACCCCTGTAGGAGCGCGCTTGCGCGCGATATCGTTTCGCCAGGCGCCGCGGGTCGTGCACCGTTGCGTGGCCGCCGATCGCGCGCAAGCGCGCTCCTACACGCGCTGTTGTTGCTCGTGGCGGGTGGTGCGCGGGCAACGACGCTCGATGCGTTCGACGCCACCACCGGCTGGCAGGCCACGCATACCGACGATGTTTCCGCGTCGCTATACGCCGTGCCCGGCAAGAAAGGGCAGGCCGTCTGCCTGGCCTTCGATTTCAACGGCGTCTCCGGCGCCGCCTCGATCCGCAAGACCCTCCCGATCGATTTCCCCGACGGCTTTGCGTTGGGCTTCGACATGCGCGGCAGCATGCCGGCGAACACCTTGCAGCTGAAGTTGATTGACGACAGCGGGGATAACGTCTGGTGGTACCAGAAACCGGGCTTCGTGCCGTCGAATGACTGGCAGCACATCGACGCGACGAGCCGCCAGGTGGAGTTTGCCTGGGGCCCACTGAAGGACCGCACCTTGCGCCATACGCGCGAGGTGGAGTTCATGGTCTACAAGGAAGCGCAGCCTGGCATGGGCCCGGACAAGGGCGAGGTGTGCTTCGACAACCTGACACTCGTGCCGCGGAAGCCAGAGGCCGTGCCTACGCCGCCGCCGACGCCGAATGCGGTGTTTGAGCAGCGGGCCAAGGCCGTGCGTCGCGGGCTTTACCCACGCGGCTTCTCGGGCGAGCAGTCGTACTGGACGATCGTTGGCGTGGACGGCGGCAGCCGCGACTCCGCGTTGATTTCCGAGGACGGTGCTGTCGAGATCGTGCGCGGAGGCTTCTCCATCGAGCCGTTCCTTATGGATGGCGGCAAGCTGGTGACGTGGGCGGACGTGACCGCCACCCAGGCGCTGCGGGAACGTTACTTGCCCATGCCGTCGGTGGCTTGGCAAAAGGGCGACATCTCACTGACCACCACGGCCTTCGCGCAAGGACAGCCGGGCGCTTCCGAGCTCGTGCTTTCCTATCGCGTCGCCAATGATGGCGATGCGGCGCGTGACGTGACGCTGCTGCTTGCGGCACGGCCGTTCCAGGTGAACCCGCCCACGCAGTTCCTCAATGCGCCCGGTGGCATTGCCACGATTCGTGACCTGGCGTGGGACGGGAAGGCGCTCACCATCAACGGCGAGCGGAAGGTGGTGCCGTTGCAGACGACCGCTGCCGTGGTGGGGTCGGTGAATACGCCGCGGATGCTGACGGAACGTATCGACGCGGGCGAATCGTTGGCGAGTCTTTCGCTGCGGGGGATCGCGCGCGAGCGCGCTCCTGCAGGGGCTTCGTGGACGGGCAACGTTACGTTGCATGATGAGTCGGGGTTCGCACAGGGTGCGTTGGTTTATCCGGTGCATGTGCCAGCGCATGGCCATGTGGACCTGGGCCTCGTCGTTCCCGTGAAGCAGGACGACGTCGTCGCGGCGCCTGTTGATGCGTCGGCGTGGCTGGCTTCGCACGCGGATACCGTAGCGGCGCAGTGGCGTGCGAAGCTCGACCGCGTTGATGTGCGCGTGCCAGCGGAGGCCCAGCCGATCGTCGACACAATGAAGAGCGGTATCGCGCAGATCCTTATCTCGCGTGATGGGCCTGCGTTGCAGCCTGGCACGCGCTCGTATTCGCGCACGTGGGTGCGCGATGGCGCCATGATGCTCGAAGGCTTGCTGCGTACCGGGCACGACGATGTCGCACGGGATTTCATACGCTGGTACGCACCGCACCAGTTCGCCAACGGCAAGGTGCCGTGCTGCGTGGATGCGCGCGGTTCGGATCCAGTGCCGGAGAACGACAGCCACGGCGAGCTGATTTTCAGCGTGGCCGAACTGTGGCGCTATACGCATGACCGGGCAACGGTGGATGCCCTGTATCCGCATGTGCGCAAGGCTGCTGAGTACATGGATACGCTGCGTGCCAGTGAGCGCCAGCCCGGGCGGCTCGAAGGGCCGGACCGTGCGCTGTATGGCTTGATGCCCGCATCGATCAGCCATGAGGGCTACTCGGCGAAACCGATGCATTCGTACTGGGATGATTTCTGGGCGTTGAAGGGCTACGAGGATGCCGCCGACCTCGCCGCTGCTCTCGGCCATGCGGATGACGCGAAGGCCTTCGGCGCATCGCGCGACCAGTTCCGCGACGACCTGCACGCATCGATCGCCGCCGCGGTGAAGGCCAAGGGCCTGACGTTCATCCCCGGCTCGGCGGAACTCGGCGACTTCGATGCGACGTCCACCACGATCGCGCTATCGCCAGGCGGCGAAGGCGCACGCTTGCCCAAGGACCTCGTCGACGGGACGTTCGAGAAGTATTGGGCGTCGTTCGTCGCGCGCCGCGATGGCAAGCTGGCATGGGAGGATTACACCCCGTACGAACTGCGCACCATCGCCACGTTCGTTCGCCTGGGTTGGCGCGAACGCGCGAACGACCTTATCGCCTTCTTCTTTGCTGACCGCCGCCCGGCGGCGTGGAACCAGTGGGCTGAAGTGGTGGGTCATGATCCGCGCAAGCCAAGGTTTGTCGGCGACATGCCGCACGCCTGGATCGCCTCGGATTACGTGCGCTCCGCGTTGGATCTGTTCGCCTACGATCGCGAGGCCGACAACGCCATGGTTATTGCTGCCGGCGTACAGCCGGCGTGGCTGCAGGGCGACGGTATCGCCGTCCACGACTTACGTACGCCGTACGGTCGCTTCGGCTACACGCTGAAGGCGAAGGGCAGGAAGGTGGAACTCACCATCACCCAGCCGATCAGTCCGCCGGGCGGCCTGGTGCTTTCGCTGCCCTCCGGCGAGACCACGATCCCCGCTGGCAAAACAAAGATAAAGGCAGACCTGTAGGAGCGCGCTTGCGCGCGATGGGTCGCGATGGGTGGCGCCGCAAACCCGATCGCGCGCAAGCGCGCTCCTACAAGTGGGTGGCGACACGGGTGCGCAGCAGCGCATCCACCGCCTGCTGCCACTCCGCCGAACCGGGTTCGGCCTGCGGCGCTTCCTGGCCCAGCTTGGCGTTCACCGCCTGGTCCCAGGCGGGCGTGTTGGGCTGCGGGCCGTGGCCGTCATCGCTGACGGCAAGGGTCTTGTCGACCCACCCGTACCATTCGGGGGTACCGAGCGCGGCGGTAGCCGGCGCGGTTCGGCCGGGCGCGGGGGAGGCCGCCGTGCTGGTCGCGGCGGGGCCAGCCGCCTGCGGCGCCGGTGGGGAAGAGGGCGAGCACGCCGCGATGATCAGGGCTGCGGTTAAAGGAACGACGGTGAGGAGAAAGCGCATGGGCGATGACGACCTGGCGAATGCGTATGGCGCCAAGCCTACAAACCCTTCCCCGTCCTCACCTTAAACGGGGCAGGGAACTTCCCTGCCCCGTTCAGTTTCGGCCTTAGAACTTGCCGGCACGGAAGTCCGCGATGGCCTGGTGGATCTGGTCAGGCGAGTTCATGACGAACGGGCCGTAGCGGGCCACCGGCTCGGCCAGCGGGCGCCCGGCCACGAGCAGGATCCGGGCCGGCTCGGCGGCCGAGAAGGCCACCTGGTCGCCTTTCGACAGCACCGCCAGCTCGCTCCGGCCCAGCGGCTGGCCGGCCACGGTGGCCGCCTTGCCGTCAAAGACGTAAGCAAAGGCGCTGTGGCCTTCCGGGAGCGCCAGGTCGAACGCCGCACCCGCCTCCAGGGCGATATCGAGGTAGACCGGGTCCGTGGCGATACCCGACACCGGGCCTTTTGCGCCGGCCAGCTCGCCCGCCACCACCTTCACGGTAACGCCAGCAGCCGGCTGCACCACCGGGATCTCCGAGGGCGGGATGTCCTGGTAGCGCGGAGCGGTCATCTTGTCGGCGGCAGGCAGGTTCACCCACAGCTGGAAGCCCCACATCAGGCCTTCTTCCTGCTGCGGCATCTCGGAGTGGATCAGGCCACTGCCGGCCGTCATCCATTGCACGCTGCCCGGGCCAAGATCGCCCGTGTTGCCCTTGTTGTCGCCGTGGCGCATGCGTCCGGCGAGCATGTAGGTCACGGTCTCGAAGCCGCGGTGCGGGTGATCGGGGAACCCTTCGATGTAATCGCCGGCCTGGTCGGAACGGAATTCGTCCAGCATCAGGAACGGATCGAGCATATCGAGGGCGGGCTGGCCGATGACGCGCTTCAGCTTCACGCCGGCGCCGTCGGCGGTATCCATGCCGCGAACGCGGCGGACAATGCTGCGGTAGGTCATGGTGGGCTCCGGTGGGTTTCTTGATTCCCACAAGATGGCGCTTTTACCTTGTACCGCATAGGCCTGCGCGGTGAACGATGTGTTCTGGGGAGGCCCGGATCGCGCAAGCGCGCTTCTACAGGGATGCCTGCTCGTTGTAGGAGCGGGCTTGCACGCGATCGGGCTGCGACATCGCTGCCGCAGCCACGACGATCAATGCACCCAGTGCCCCGAGCGCTGCCGCGGCGGTGGTTCCTCGCCTTCGCGACGCGGCTTTACCAGCGCGCCCAGCTCGGCCTCGGTCGGTGCGTTTTCGCGCCAGTAGTTACCCACGGCGATCAGCACCTCGGGCAGCTGGCCCAGGCACTCGTCGTATTCATCGTCGGTGAGTTTCTCGAATTCCGCATCGGCCTGGAGCACGCCTTCATCCACGGCCAGCGCCATGATGGGGCCGAGCAGCTGCATCAGCTCCGGATCCTCGGCCAGGCGGGTTTCCCATAGCTGCGCGCGCATATCGATACCGCGGCTGAAACCTTCGCACCAGCCCGCGGCCGACAGCATCGGCCCTTCTTCGGTATCGATCTCACCGAGGATGGGTTCGTACGCATCGACATCGAGTTCGGCGCTGACCGAATCGTTGAGCTTGGCCAGCAGCGCCAGCACGCGGTTGCCCTGCTCTTCGTCCTCGAAGGCATCATGCAGCACTTCGTGGAGCCATTCCTCCGGCTTTACCTCGAGCGGCCCCACTGCCACGGCGGAGAGCAACCCGTGCACGCCATCGAGCATGAGATCGCCTTCGCTACCGTGCACGCGCAGGTAGGTATCGAGTTCTTCCAGTTCCTTGTCATCAAGCGAGCTGGGCCATTCGGATTTGGGTACGTTCAAAGCGTTAACTCCAGCGCGACGGGCGCGTGGTCGGACGGTTGCTCCCATTTCCGCGGCGCCTTGTCGATGATGGACGAGACGGCAGCGGCCTTGAGGGCATCGCTGATCAGGATAAGGTCGATCCGCAGCCCCATGTTGCGCCGGAACGCGGCCTGACGGTAGTCCCACCAGCTGAAGAGCCCGGCCTCTTCGGAGAACAGGCGGAAGCTGTCGTGGAGGCCGGTATCGAGCAGGGCCTGCAGTGCGGCGCGCTCCGGCGGCGAGCAGAAAATATCCTCGCCCCAGGCCACCGGATCGTACACATCGCGGTCATCGCGGCAGATGTTGAAATCGCCCAGCACCACCACCTTCGGGTGCTTCGCCATTTCCTGTGCCACGAAATCGCGCACCTTCGCCAGCCAGTGCAGTTTATAGGTGTACTTTTCGTCGCCCAGCGCCTTGCCGTTCACGACGTAGAGGTTGATGACGCGCACATCGCCGACCGTGGCGGCCAAGATGCGCCGTTGCGGATCGTCGAGGCCTTCGATGTCGGTGACGATATCGCTCAGTTCATCCTTCGCCAGGATGGCCACGCCGTTATAGGTTTTCTGCCCCGAGAACACGGAGTGGTAGCCCATGGCGGCGATCTCATCGACCGGGAACTTGTCGTCGGTGAGCTTGGTTTCCTGCAGCGCGATGATGTCCGGCTGTGCCTCGCCCAGCCATTGCTGGAGGTGAGGCAGGCGGACCTTGAGCGAATTGACGTTCCACGAAGCGATCTTCATCGCCCCATTGTAATGGAAACCCGCGTGACGACTCGGCGTCAGGCGGGTTTCCGGCAGCCGTCAGGCCAGCCCGTAGCTCTTCAGCAGGGCATCGGGCTCCGGGGCGCGGCCGCGGAAGGCCGTGAAGGAATCCAGGGCGGGGCGGGTGGCACCCATGGCCAGGATCTCCTTCCGGAAACGCTCACCCGTGGCGCGATCCAGCACCCCGGCAGCCTCGAACGGCTCGAACGCGTCCGCGGAAAGCACCTCGGCCCACAGGTAGCTGTAGTAGCCCGCCGCATAGCCGCCCGCGAAGATATGCGTGAAGGCATGTGGGAAGCGCTGCCACACCGGCGGGTGCAGCACCGAGACTTCCTTGCGGACCTCCTCGAGTACTTCCATGGGCCGCGCGCCACGCACCGGGTCGTACTCCAGGTGCAAGCGGAAATCGAACAGGCCGAATTCCAGCTGGCGGACCAGGAACATGCCGGTGTGGAAGTGGCGGGCTTTCAGCATCCGATCGTAGAGCTCATCCGGCAGTTCTTCGCCGGTCTGGTAGTGCTTCGCGAAGAGGCGCAATGCCTCACGGTCCCACGCGAAGTTCTCCATGAACTGGCTGGGCAGTTCCACCGCATCCCATTCCACGCCATCGATGCCGCCCACCGAGGGGATATCCACCTCGGTCAGCATGTGGTGCAGGCCGTGGCCGAATTCGTGGAACAGCGTGAGCACGTCATCGTGCGTGAGCAGCGCCGGCGCGCCTTCGGTCGGCGGCGGGAAATTGCAGGTGAGGAACGCGACCGGCAGCTGCAGGTGCTCGCCATCGCGGAAGCGCGCTTCGCACACGTCCATCCAGGCGCCGCCACGCTTGCCCGAGCGGGCGTACAGATCGACGTACGCGCCAGCGAACACGCTGCCATCGGCGTTGCGCAGGTCGTAGTAGCGAACATCCTTGTGCCAGGTATCCACGTCGTCGCGTGGATCGAACTTCACGCCATAAAGGCGCTCAACCACGGCGAACAGGCCATCGACGACCTGCTGGGCCGGGAAGTACGGCTTGAGCTGTTCTTCATCCAGCGCGTAGCGTTCCTGGCGCAGGCGTTCGGCGGCGAAGGCCACGTCCCACGGTTCCAGGTTATCGATCTTCAGCGTCTCGTTCGCGAACTGGCGCAGTTCGGCCAGTTCTTCACGGGCGCGCGGGCGTGCCTTCGCGGCGAGGTTGCGCAGAAACTCCAGCACCTCCTGCGACGAGGTCGCCATCTTGGTGGCCAGCGATTCCTCGGCGGCATTGGCGAAGCCGAGAAGCTGCGCGGCTTCGTGGCGCAGCGCGATGATTTTCTCGATGCGTTCGGAGTTATCGAACTTGCCCTTGTTGGGACCCTGGTCCGAAGCGCGGGTCTGGTAGGCGTAGTACACGTCGAAACGCAGGTCGCGGTTTTCGGCGTAGGTAAGTACGGCCTGCACGCTGGGTTGCTTAAGCGTGACCAGGTAGCCATCGAGGTTTTCCTCGCGGGCGTATTCACGCAGCACGGCGCGGCCCGAAGCAGGGATGCCGGCGAGGTCGCGCTCATCGGTGATGTGCTTGTGCCAGGCCTCGGTCGCATCGAGCACGGCGTTGGAGAACTCGGTGGTGAGCCGGGAAAGCTCGACGCCGATCTCGCGGAAGCGTGTACGCGCCGGTTCTTCCAGGGCCACGCCGGACAGACGGAAATCGCGCAGGGCGTGGTCCACCGCGGCGCGCGCGGCCGCCGGCAGCGTGGCGAAATCGCCGCGATCGGCGATAGCCTGCGTGGCGGCGTACAGTTCGCGGTTCTGGCCTACTTCCAGGCCGTGCTCGGTTAGCTTTTCTTCGGCGGCGCCGTGCACCTTGCGCAGCGCTTCGCTATCGGCCACGGAGTGCAGGTGGCTGACCGGCGACCAGGCTCGCGAGAGCGCCTGGTCGAGGCGCTCCTGCGGCAGGATCACGTGATCGAAATCCCGGGCGGCGCCCGCGGCGGTGATCTGGTCGATGCCGGCGCGCTGGTTGGCAATCAGCCGGTCGATCGCGGGCTCCACGTGCTCCGGCCGGATGGCCGAGAACGCGGGCAGCTCGCCGCTGGGGTCCAGAAGGGGATTGGTGGTGCTGTCCATGGGTGTCTCCTAGTTCGGCATCCAGCGTGGTGCCGTCCGGAGCCCAAATCAAGCAGCACGATGCGAAGAGCCTAAGCCATTGTTTCGCAAAGCCCATCGCTGCCGCTCTTGTAGGAGCGCGCTTGCGCGCGATCCGGGTCACCCCAGTTCGGCGAGATACGTATCCTTCAACTTCACATAATTCGCCGCCGAGTAATAAAGCTGCTCCACCTGCTTATCGCTCAGCACCCGCACCATCTTCGCCGGGTTACCCACCCACAACTCTCGCTCGCCGACCACTTTGCCCGGCGGCACCAGCGCGCCAGCGGCCACGAAGGCGTTCTTCTTCACCACGGCGCCATCCAGCACGGTGGCATGCATGCCGATGAGGCAGGCGTCTTCGATGGTGCAGGCGTGGATGACCGCGCCATGGCCGATGGTGACGTCCTCACCGATGATCGTCGGGAAGCCGCCCGGGCTGTACGGGCCATCGTGGGTGACGTGGATGACCGCGCCATCCTGCAGGTTGCTGCGTGCGCCGATGCGGATGTGGTGCACGTCACCGCGCGCTACCGCGCCGGGCCAGATCGATACATCGTCGGCCAGTTCGACATCGCCGATGACCGTGGCGGCCATATCGACGTAGACACGGGCGCCAAGGCGAGGAAGGGTGCCCTTGAAGGGCCGGATATTCGTAGGCATGCCGCGATTGTAGGGCTTGCCGGCGCTCCCTGTGGCGCGACCGCAGGCCGGGCCGCGCACAGGGCGTGCTGTTACTGGAACTTGCCGCCGGTGATATGGCCGCTGGTGTCCCACTGCGGGAAGTAGCGGCTGTTGTTCATCCGGAAATCCATCGTGGTGATGGAATCGGGCATCACCAGCTGCACATCCGGGTAGGCGGCGCGGAACTGCTCGGCGGTGGGCTTCGTGGCGATGAAGGCATCGAAGGCCTTGGTATCGGTGACGAAGCCGTGGACCGGTGCCGGCGTGGCGGGGGCGGCAGCCGGTGCGGTCTGGCACGCGCTGAGCGCGGCGCCACCGAGGACGGCCATGAAGAACAGGGTTCCGATGCGGTACATGGGGCAGGCTCCTTGCCTTGGGGGAAGCCTGATCATAGGCCAGGGCGCCGCGACGAACCATGAACCAGTGCCCGGCGGGAGAAACCCGCCGGGCCGCCCGGCTTACTGGAACACGCCGCCGATGATCCGCTCCCGGCTCGAGTCGTAGTGGGGGAACAGGCGGCTGTTGTCGGTACGGATTTCCTTCGTCGTGATGTCATTCGGGCCAACGACATACGTGCACGAGGAAAGCCACAGGCGCGCCTGCTCAAGCGTCGGCTTCTTCTTGGCCAGCCAGTTCAGCATGGCTTCCGGGTTCGAACGCTCACAACCGAACGACGCGGGCTTGGCGGCGGCGATGGCCGGCGCGGTGCAGGCGATGATGGCCAGCAGGCCGAGTACGCGGATCTTCATAGGTGGCTCCTTGCCTTGGTGTCAGTGGCGCCCGAATCTGGACGCCAGCGCAGGATGACCGTCCGTGTCCGACTATTCCCTGAATCTCAGCTTCCGTTTCGCCTACGAATCGCGTCAGCCTTCGCCTCGTCTTCTGCCGTGACGACCTGCTGCTGGGCGTCCAGCTTGGCGCCCAGGATGATCAGCGTGTAGTTGGTCGGATCGAAGTCGCGGAGCAGGGCGATCTCGCGGCGCGCCTCTTCCAGGTCGCGGCGGTTGATCTGGCGCTCAATCGTCTGCGAGGCGAACGGCAGGGTTTCGCGCAAGGCGTCCGTCGCCGTGGCGTTGCTCGCATCCAGCTGCAGGATGGAAAGGTAGTACTCGTAGGCGTTGTTACCCTGCGGGGCCACCAGTCGCCCTTCCTTGGTCGCGTCGCGGGCGAGGCCAAGCAGGATGTTGATTTCGGGCGAGCTACCGGTGGTGGTGGCCGGCTCGGGCAGCTTCACCTCGGCATCGGCCGCGGCGAGCTCATGTTGCTGGCGAACGCCCAGCACAAGGGCCGCCACCAGCAGTACGGCGGTGACGACAACGACGATGATCGCGCGGCGGGGAACCGCGGCGATGCGGGAAGCGGAGATCATGGGGGAATTCCGTAACGCAGCCCGCAACCAGGCCGGCCCCCTGTCGGACGGCCCCTGCGGGCGGGCCATGTTCCCCCGCCATTGTTTCAGGCTGGCGACAACCGTGCGCCAGCGCACAGTGCCCCACCACGCTGCGAATGCGCCACCCCTGTAGGAGCGCGCGTGCGCGCGATCCCAGCCCACGGTGATTTCCCACAATCCACGTACGTCCCCCGGGGATTGGAATGCGGACACACCCAAGGAGCGCCGCCATGATCCTGCTACTCGCCCTATTAATAGGTATCGTCGCGGGCCTCCGCGCCATGCTGGCCCCCGCCGCCACGGCTTTCGCCGCCCGCTTCGGCGGCCTGGCCCTCGCCGGTACCCCGCTGGCCTTCATGGGCTACGCCTGGACCCCGTGGATCTTCGGCATCGCGGCGCTGGCCGAGCTGGTGACCGACCAGCTACCCACCACGCCCAGTCGTAAGATCCCGGTCCAGTTCGGCACCCGCATCGTTACTGGTGGCCTGAGTGGCGCGTGCATCGGAGCGGCCCACGGCATGCTCATCGGTGGCGCCATCGCAGGCATCGTGGGCGCGATCGTGGGCACCCTGGGTGGCTCGGCGGCGCGCAGCGCCATGGCGCGGGCCTTCAAATCCGACCGGCCGGCAGCGCTCATCGAGGATGTCGTGGCGATCGTGCTGGCCATCGTGGTGGTGATGGCCGCCTGAGCGTGGGCGGCGGCATCGCGTAAGATCGGCGCATGCTCGATATCCACGCCGTCGCCGTCGTCCTGTCTGTCTACGTCGTGGGCGTGGTTATCCCCGGGCCCAACTTCGTGGCTGTCGCCCACAAGGCGGCCTCGACCAACACCGCTGATGCGCTGGCCATGGTTGCCGGCATCGTCGTGGTGAACCTGTTCTGGGCCACCTGCTCCATCCTGGGCGTGGGCATCGTCTTCGCCACGTTCCCGTGGATCGCGCTGGCGGTGAAGGTCGCCGGCGCGGCGTACCTCATCTGGTTCGGTGGCCGGCTCATCGTGAAGGCAGGCCGTACCAGCGCCGCGCGGTTGGACGAGGGTGGCCCCACGGCGTGGCAGTCGTTCCGCGCCGGCATCGCCACGAACATCGCCAACCCGAAGTCCATGGCGTTCTTCGCGGCCGTGTTCGCGGCCGCCGCGCCCGCCCACGTGAACCCACCCACGTTCCTGGCCATGCTGGCCACGGTGGCGGCGGTGTCATCCAGCTGGTACGCGCTGGTGGCGGTGTTCTTCGCCACGCCGCGCGTGGCCGCGCGCTACCGGCACTGGAAGAAGGGCATCGATCGCGTGTGCGGTTCGGTGATCGTGGCGCTCGGGATTCGCCAACTGGTTCGCTGAAACGATAGAGTCATCGGGCGAGCCTAACTTCCGTTCCAAGGAGGTGCCCGATGCGTTTCCCCCTCAAAGCCCTGTGCCCGGCCCTCGCGCTCGCCGCGCTGGCCGGCTGCGCATCCGCGCCCCCGGCGCAGGTCACGGTGGTGCCCAAACAAGGGCCCATCGCGGTGTCGTGCACCGAAGACGCGATCAGCGACACACCCTGCCTGGCCGCCGCCCGCCGCGACTGCCCCCGCGCCGCGGTGGACACCCTCCACCTGGTGCTGGCGAAGCAGGATGGTGACAAGGCGAGCTACCAATACCGGGCCACGTACTTTTGCCCGTCGACATCGGAAGCTGTCGCGCTGCCGAAGTGAATACGCGCCTCGTTGCCTATACTCGGTGACCACAACAACGAGGAGCGGCATCGATGATTCTGGGTTTGCGCACGGCCATCTATCCTGCTCCCGACCTCGATGCCGCGAAGGCGTGGTATGCCCAGGTGCTGGAACAATCCCCGTATTTCGACGAACCCTTCTACGTCGGCTTCAACGTCGGTGGGTTTGAACTTGGGCTGGTGCCCGATGGCATCCCGGGTATTGCGGGGCCGCAGCCGTTGTGGGGCGTGAGCCAGATCGACGCCGAGTTCGCACGGTTGGTGGCCCTGGGCGCCACGCCGCTGGAGCCGGTTACGGAAGTGGGCGGCGGCATCAAGGTCGGCGCCGTGACCGATCCGTTCGGCAACCGCTTCGGCATCATCGAGAACCCGCATTTCGACCCGGCCGGGGTGAAGTAGTCACAATGGCCCGAAGACTGCCGAATTTCGGGACATGTTGCTCGGCGTGGTTGTGGCTCGGTGCCTATACTCGGGTCCCCTCCTTGGAGCCTCGGAATGAGAGAGATGCGATGGATCGTTGGTTTGGGCTCGCTTCTCCTTAGCGCCCACGTATTTGCCGCTGGATTCGACTGCACCAAAGCGTCCACCGCGACCGAGCAGCGTGTGTGTGCAAGTCCGGCGCTCTCCGATCTGGACGCCAAGCTCGTCGTCACCTACAAGGCAGCCATAGCGGCTGCGGATGACCAAAGCAAGCGAGACCTCCAAATTGAGCAACGCCACTGGATCACGTTCGTGAGGAACGTATGTGACGATGATGCGTGCTTGACGTCTGAGTACGGCAAGCGCATCGCGTTACTTGCCCAAAATCAACGGGTAATTTCCAACGACTCAAACTGCGAAATTCCTGAAGGCAAGAGCTGTCGGAGCGTTGTTGTTTACCGCGATCCGTCGTATCGCATCACTTCGTTCAATCAGTCACTTAAAGCGAGTCATGCGACGGGGTTGATCATCGGATGCAATCGTCTGATCGACCTGCCTGTAGGATTTCGTGGTTCAAACCACACGTTCGGCGGCTTTTGCACGCTTCAGTCCCAAGAAGGTCGAAGGCGCGTCAAGGTGTGCAACGACGACATGATCGGGCGCTTCGCGATTGAGCCCATTTCTACCGGCACCGATGCCGAGCTACGCGATTTCACGAACGATCGCTGCTACGGCGGTTAGCAAGCCGGCCTTCACGGAAGATAATTGATGACACAGTTGACCACAGATCAGCTCCGCCGCCTCCTCACGACGACCGAAACCAGTGACAGACCCGAAACGCTAAACACCTTTAGCTACGCCGGCACCGGCCAGAGCACTTACTCGTTCGGCTTGTTGCAGGTAGATGTCGGTTCTGATCACGGCGGGGTCAAGTCATTCCTGCGAGATAACGGCTTCACCGAGGACCAGGTACGAGAGCTCTCCCGGCAAGGTGGTCTCAACGAAACGCAACTCGCTGGACTGAATCGACAACTGCAGGCGATCCCGCAAGATCGGGTTGACCAGTTCATGAATAGCCAGCTCCAAGACGCGGTTGACCGTATCAATGGTCTGGTCGACCAGGTTCAACTGAACAATCCAGCGGTCGGCAGAACGTTGGCCGCCTCGCCCGAACTGCAGCTCGCCCTTGCCGATTACGACAATCAGTACGGCATCGATGGAATCGGTCGCGCGGCAAGACCAAACACCATGCTCGCCTACCTCGAAGGCCACGAGGTGACGCTCCCTGGTGGAACCTTGCAGCTACAGGGCGACTCGTTAACGAGAACCGACATTGGTGCTTTTGTGGCTTCTACCGCGTATGCCACGCAAAATCAGCGGGCTGCGGGCGGGCGCGCTCAGCGACTTGAAGATGGCCTTCGGAATTTGGGCTTGGCTTCGCCGGCCGACCCGAGCCACCCTAGCCCCTTGCGCCACCGGGGAACTCTGGCGCCCAGTGCCCGCAGTGGGCACCCGGACATCGCTCAGGTCCAAACGACCCTTGACGAGCTTGGATATCGCGATGCCACCGGGCACCGCCTGGCTCTGGACGGGCACGCCGGACCGGCCACCAAGGCCGCAGTTGAGGCTTTTCAGCGAGCGTCAGGGCTTCAGGACGATGGAATTGTTGGGGCACAGACGATGCGAGCGCTTCGAGAGCAAGCACAGGCCGCATCCTCCGTCACGCCGGGACCGTTGAGCCCATCGTTGGACCTAACTGATCGTGACCACCCGGACCACACCCTCTATGCGTCTACGCTTGCCTTGGTCCATGACCTTGACCGACGCCAAGGGCGGCAACCGGACCAGCACAGCGCCAATTTGGCGGCATCGCTCGTGGTCAGCGCGCGCCGGGACGGACTTTCGCGCATCGATCAGGTCGAGCTGAGCACGGATGCAAGCCGCGTTTGGGGTGTGGAACGACCGCCGGGTGTTCGTGACCATTTCTTTGATCGACATACAAATGTGCAGACCATGGAAGCGGTCGGGCGGGACGTACAAGCCAGTAGCCAGCAATGGCCGCAGGCCATGCAGGCCTTTCAGGATCAGCAGCAACAGGCCCAATCGCAAGCGCAGCAACGCCAGCAGGAACAGGCGCAACAGCAGCAGCCAAGCGGGCCGACCCTCAGCCGGTAGCGGTCAGGCCGCCGTTGCCCGCTCCAACGCCCCCAGCCATGCCATGGCGTGGTCGCGATCCGGGCCGCACATGGTGGCCTCGGATTGCAGGCCGCCGCAGACCTTCGGCCGGTCGGGGTGGCCGAAGATCTTGCAGCGGTTGTCGTCACTTAGCTGGATGCAGCGGACGCCTGCCGGTTTGCCATGGGGCATGCCGGGGATGGGCGAGCTGATCGACGGGGCGATACAGCAGGCGCCGCAGCCGGGGCGGCAGGCGAGGGCCATCAGTAACGCTGGCGAAGCTCCCGGTACACCGGGTCGGTGTCCGGGCGCTGGCCGTGCCAGCGTTCAAACGCGTCGGCGGCCTGTTCGACCAGCATGCCCAGGCCATCGCGGAACCAGTCCGGGCGCACGCCGGCCGCAACGGCCCAGCCCTTGAAGCCCGCCGCGGCAGCGCCGTAGCAGAGATCGTACGCCGTGGAATGTTCCTGGACGATGGACATCGGCAGGTCGAAATCGCCGCCGGTCACGCCGATGGACGTGGCATTCACGACCAGGTCGAAGCATTCGCCGTCCAGGCCATCCCAGTAACGCGTGTGGCAACGGGCCGGTTCGCCGATCGCGTCGGCGATCTCGTCGGCGCGCTCGGGGGTGCGGTTCACGATAGTCAGCGTCTGCACGCCGGCATCCATCAGGGCCCATGCCACGGCCTTGGCGGCGCCGCCGGCGCCGAGCAACAGGGCATCGTGGCCGCGCAGGTCGAAACCATGACGTTCGGTGATATCGCGGACAAAACCACCGCCATCGGTGTTGTGCGCGGCGATGCGCCCCTCCGGCAGGCGGCTGAGCGTGTTGGCCACGCCAGTACGCACGGCCGCTTCACTGCGCTCATCGGCCAGGGCGAAGGCCGCATGCTTGTGCGGGAGCGTCACGTTGGCGCCGACGCCACCGTGGGCGAAGAACTGGCGCACCGCGGCGTCGAAATCGGCCGGCGCGGCGTCGATCGTCGTGTATTCGAGGCGAATCCCCAGCTGTTTCGCGAACGCGGCATGGATCTCCGGCGACAGCGAATGGGCGATGGGGTGGCCGAATACGGCGAAACGTTGCGCTTCAGCGCTCATGGAGTCTCCTGGATCGACGCCGGACCCTGTGCCCGGTGGGCTGATTCTACCAAGGCCTAGAGGTATCCCGGCTTGCCGCTGTCGTCGGGGCGCTGCGGTACCTTGCGCATCTGTTCCACCGGGTAGCCCTGCGCGCGCGCCAGCTCGAGCAGGCGGCGGTACACGGTATCGTCGATCACCGGATCCTTGGCCAGCACCCAGAGCAGCTTGCGCGAGGGCAGGCCGACCATGCTGATCCGGTAATCGTCCGAGAGGGCGAGGATCGAATAATCGGAGCGGAACGGCCACAGCAGCTGCACCTTCCAGCGGCTGGCATCCTTCGGGTCAGGCAGCCAGGCCTTGCCGTGCCAGCGCTTGGCGGGCTGGTCGAAGCCCTTGCGGTAGTGGAACCAGTTATCGATGGTGCCATCCGGGCGCAGCCGGTACTCATCGGCCGTGGCCACCTTGCCGCGCTCGAACATGTTGGGAATGGTGCCGATCACGTACCACGTGCCCATGTAACGCGGCAGGTCCACGTGGTCCACCGTCTTCAACGGCGCATCGGCGGCGCAGCCCGTGGCGGCGACACCAGCCATGACCAGGAGCAGGGCAGGAAAGCGGCTCATGGGAGCAGGCTGCGACGAACCGCATCAACGTGCGGTCAACGGTCGCGGTCCGTGAGACGGGGGCGGGCGAGGATCCGCCCATGCCACCCCACAAGGAGTACGCCATGCACGACATGCTGACCCCACGCCGCACCATCGCCCTGATCGCCCTGGCCTGGCTGGCCGCCGGCATGCTGTTGCTGCTGCTCACGCCGTTGTCGGGGCATACGGATGCCCTGGGCTGGACGCCGACGTTCTGGCTGTTGCTGGCACCGATGAGCGTACTGGTGGCATTGAAGCCGCGGCTGCCGTTGGAGCTGATCGCGTCCCTGCTGCGCCGGTGAACCACCAATCGCGCGCAAGCGCGCTCCTACAACCGCATCGCCATGTGGCGACGCAGCGCGCTCGTGTAGGAGCGCGCTTGCGCGCGAATGGGTTACCTCAGGGCTGAATACCCAGGCGTTTCAGCTCCAGCCGGCGCAGGAACTCCTGCATGATTCGCAGGTACAGGTCTTCGCCAAGGTAGGCATCTTCCACGCCCGCGTCGATCGACGGGTTGTCGTTGACCTCGATCACCACCGGCCGGTCGTTCACCTGCTTGAGGTCCACGCCGTAGAGGCCATCGCCGATGGTCTGCGTGGCTTTCAGCGCCAGCTTCACCACATCCGAAGGCGCCTCGCGGACGGGGACGGTGCGGAAGCCGCCGGATTTGGCCGTGCCTTTCGCGCCGTGGTTGTAGATCTGCCAGTGGCCGCGCGACATGAAGTACTGGCAGGCATACAGCGGCTCGTGGTTGAGCACGCCGATGCGCCAGTCAAATTCGGTGTAGAGATATTCCTGCGCGATAAGCAGCGCGCTGTGCGAGAACAACTCGCTCGCTGCCTTCTCCAGCGCTTCGGCGGATTCGACCTTCACCACGCCACGCGAGAACGAACCATCCGGAATCTTGAGCACGATAGGCAAGCCCAGCCGCTCGGGCAGTTCGCGCAGGCGGCGGATATCGTCGCGGTAGAGGATCTCGGTTTTCGGCGTGGCGAGTTTGCGCGACACCATCAAATCGTTGAGGAAGATCTTGTTCGTACAGCGCAGGATCGAGGTGGGGTCATCCATCACCACCATGCCTTCGCGTTCGGCCCGGTGGGCGAAGCGATAGGTGTGGTTATCGCTGGCGGTGGTTTCGCGAATGAACAGGCCATCGTATTCGGCGAGGCGCTGGTAATCGTTCCTGCCAATCGGATCCACCTCGATGCCGAGGTGCTTGCCCGCTTCGATGAAATGCTTCAACGCCTTTTTGTTTGAAGGCGGCATGGCTTCGTTCGGATCCACCAGCATCGCGATGTCGTAGCGGTACTGCTTGCGCGCGCGCGGGCGCCGCCAGATCTTCCGCGAGAACTTTTCCAGCGCGGCAGCGAAAGCGTCTTCCTGCGCATCGTCGAGCGTGTGCAGGCCTACCGGCTTCACCGACGAGATCTGCCAGAACCGTTCACGCTCGAACTCGATGCGCATGAGCGGACACGGGAAGTGATCGAAGATCTGCCTCGCAAGATCCTGCAGGTCGGGAAAGGCGGTTTCACCGAAGTACACCAGCACGCCGAAATCGGTGGTGTCGCGGCCGCTGGCCGGCAGGAAGGTCTCGAGCTTTTCGTTCAGGTCATCGATCTGCAGGCCGTACAGCGAGCGGCGGCGCAGGTCGTTCACCGTACGCACGGAAGGGATCACCTTGTGTCCGCGCGCTTCGGCCAGCAGCGAGACGTAGTAGCCCGTGCCCAGGTACTTGTAGCTACGGCACAGGTTGATGACGTGGGTGCGCTCATCGTCACCGCCGATCGGCTCGCGGAGGTAATCCATGGCGCTGACGACATCGGCGGACGGGTAATACGAGCCCCAGTCCGAGGCCTTTTCCACGACGATGACGAGCCGGCTCATGTGACCTCGATTCCGCGGCAGAGACCTTTCACCGACCCCGCCCGGGGCCGGATGTTCGCCGGTGGCGCAGTGTGTTCCGCAGCGTGGCTGCACACAAGGCAATGCGTAACGACTTTCGAGGCGGATTTAGGAAAAAGTCATTGATCCGTCGCCCCCACGGGTCTACAGTGCCGCGCTTGCCCCGCCCCCCCAACCTTCGCGCCGGAGTCTCCAAGCGCATGCGTCCACCCCCGGTAACCGCCGCGGTACGCGTCCGTCGCGCCGAGGTCAGCGATCTCGACGACCTGGTCGCCCTCGAAGAGGCGACCTTCGACACCGACCGCCTGAGCCGCGCCCAGTACCGCAAGCATCTTGATAGCGAAACCGCGCAGGTGCTCGTGGCCAGCGCGAACCATCGCCGCTTCCTTGGCACCGCTGTCGTGTTCTACCGCAAGGGCACCACGGTCGCCCGCCTGTACTCCATTGCCACCAAACCGCAGGCACGCGGCAAGGGCGTGGGCTCGGCCCTTATCGAGGCCGCCGAGGACGCAGCGCGCACGCGCGGCTGCCGCTCGCTGCGCCTGGAAGTGAGGAAGGATAACGGGGTGGCCATTCGCCTTTACGAGCGCATGGGCTACCGCCGCATTGGCGAGTACGCGAAGTACTACGGCGATGGCGCGGATGCCCTGCGCCTGGAAAAGGTGCTTTGAAGGCCCCCGGGGCTATACTGGCCGCCGTTTCCGGGAAGACGCCCATGCGCCGACTGATCCTGCCCCTTGTCCTCGCTTGCGCCGCCACGGCCAGCCTTGAAGGCTGCGGCCAGAAGGGTGACCTGTTCATGCCGCCACCGCCCGCGCCTGGCACCACGGCCAAGCCGGCCGCCGCCGCGCCACAGGGCCACCCCGGCCAGACCCTGCAGGAGGCGACCAGCCCCCACGTGCAGCCTGCCCGCGCCTCCACGGTGGATTCGCCCGCGCCGGTCAGCACATCGCTGTCGCCGTTCGATCCGATCATCCACCAGTAACGCCGCCATGCCCTCGCGCTTCACCAAGATGCATGGGATCGGCAACGACTTCGTCATCGTGGATTGGCGCGACGACGCCGGGCGCGTGCCCAACGCCGCCCGCATCAAGTCCCTGGCCGATCGGCACACCGGTATCGGCTTCGACCAGCTGATCAGCATCGAGCCGGCCCGGGACCCGTCCTGCGAGTTCTACTACGGGATCTGGAACGCGGACGGCTCGCCCTCGGGGCAGTGCGGCAATGGCGTGCGTTGTGTCGCCGCCTGGCTTTACCGCGATGGCGTTATCGAACGCGACGTGCCGGTGCGGCTCGAGAGCCCCTCGGGCCCGGTCGTGGTGCGGGTGCTCGATGAAAGCACCGTCACCGTGGACATGGGCGAACCCGACTTCGACCCGGCGCACATCCCGCTCGACCATGCAGCGCATGCCACCTACACATTGCATGTCGATGGCGACGAAGTGAGCTTTGGCGCGGTCTCCATGGGCAACCCGCACGGTGTCGTGTTTGTCGATGACCTGGCGGATCCGCGTGTCGACCGGCTGGGGCCGCTGCTGACCCACCATCCGATCTTCCCGCAGGGCGCCAACATCGGCTTCGTCCAGCGCGCCGCCGCCGATCGCCTGAAGCTGCGCGTGCATGAACGCGGCAGCGGCTGGACCCAGGCCTGCGGCACGGGTGCGTGCGCCGCCGCTGCCGTATCCCAGGCCCTGGGCCTCGCGGCACCGGTCGTCGCCGTGGAACTGCCCGGGGGCGTACTTTCCATTGAGTGGCACGGCCCGGGGCATACCCTGTGGATGACCGGCCCGGCCGCGTTCGTTTTTGAAGGCGAAGTGTGACGCGGGCACCCCGGACGCGGCACACTGGGCGCCAGAGCATCACCTAAGGAACTCCACGCCATGACCGACACCGCGATCGACGGCGATATCAAGCCAGCCACCGTGGCGTCGTACCTGCGGCGGCACCCCGGGTTCCTCACGGATTACCCCGACCTGGCCAGCGAACTCACGCTGCCCAGCGCGAACGGCCCGGCTGCCTCGCTCTCCGTGCACCAGCTGCGGGTACTCCGCGACAAGAACGCCGAGCTGGAAACGCGCCTGCGCGAACTGTCCACCATCGCCGGTGAGAACGAGGCGCTGATGCGCCGCGTGCACGGGCTGATGCTGGCCTTGCTTGGCGCTGCGGATATCGAAGAGACGGTGCGCAACGTCGTCCACCGCCTCACCGACGACTTCAAGTCAGAGCGCGTGCGCCTGGTGTTCTTTGGCGACCTGGCCGGCCTGCCGGATGAACCCTGGTTGCTGCGCGAGCCGCGGGGCAGTGCGGGCCTGCCTGAGTTCGCTTCGTTCCTGCAACACAACGATCCCGTCGCGGGGCGCCTCGCACCCGACAAGCTGCACCGCCTGTTCGGCGATGCCGCGCCCGATGTGCGCTCGGCCGCGCTGATGCGCGTGGGTACCGATGCGCTGCTGGCCATCGGCAGCGCCGATGCCGACCGCTTCCACCCGGGCATGGGCACGCTGTTCCTGGACATGATCTCCACCACGGTCGGCTCGGCGATCGAACGGGCCCGGAAGGCGGCGTGAACCCGCGCGAGGCCGTCGAGGCTTTCCTGCGCCACTTCGCGGCCGAGCGTGCGCCATCGGCACACACGCTGGCCGCCTACCGGCGTGACCTGGACAAGCTGTTGCGGTTCATGGAGGCCGACGGCCTCGGTTCCTTCGATGCCCTGACGCCCGACCGGCTGCGCGGCATGATCGCCCGCGAGCACCGTGGCGGCCTGCAGCCCAACAGCATCCAGCGGCTGCTTTCGGCCTGCCGCACGCTGTTCCGCTACCTCACCCGCGAGGGCCAACTGGCCCACGACCCGGCGGCCAGCGTCCGCGGACCCAAGGTGCGGCGCAAGCTGCCCGTGGTGCTGGACGCCGATGAGGCCAAGGAGCTGGTGGAAACCAACCTGGGCGGCACCCTGGCCCCGCGCGACAGCGCCATGATGGAGCTGTTCTATTCCAGCGGCCTGCGCCTGGCCGAACTGTGCGGCCTGCGCTGGGGGGATCTGGATCTGGAGGAGGGGCTGGTCCGCGTACTCGGCAAGGGCAACAAGACCCGCATCCTGCCGGTGGGCCGGTTCGCCATCGCGGCCCTGCGCGGCCTGGCCGCCCTCGGCGGCGCGACGCCGGAGCAGGCCGTGTTCAAGGGCCGCGAAGGCGGGCCGATCAGTCCGCGCACGGTGCAGGCCCGCCTGGCCAAGCTTTCCAGCGGCCACGCGAAGCGGGTCCATCCGCACATGCTTCGTCACACCTTCGCGAGCCACATGCTGGAATCCTCAGGCGACCTGCGATCCGTACAGGAGCTGCTCGGCCACGCCGATATCGCCACCACCCAGATCTACACCCACCTGGATTTCCAGCACCTGGCCAAGGTGTACGACGCCGCCCACCCGCGCGCGAAGCGGAAGGCGGCCAAGCCCTGAGGCAAACCGCCGGGCTTGGTTGGCGGGCGCGGCGGCCCCATTTCTGCCGTCTCCCACAAGGAATCCCCCATGGAATCGATGCACGCAACGACCATCGTCTGCGTCCGCCGCGGCGATCAGGTCGTCATCGGCAGCGACGGCCAGGTCACCCTTGGCAACACCGTCATGAAGTCCAACGCGCGCAAGGTGCGCCGCCTGGGCAAGGGCGATGTGCTGGCCGGGTTCGCCGGCGCCACGGCTGATGCCTTCACCCTGTTCGAGCTGTTCGAAGAGAAGCTGGTCAAGCACGGCTACAACCTCACCCGCGCCGCGGTGGAGATGGCCAAGGAATGGCGCACCGACCGCCGCCTGGGCCGGCTGGAGGCCATGCTGGCCGTAGCGGACAAGGAAGCCTCGCTCATCCTCTCCGGCAACGGCGACGTGCTCGAGCCTGAGCACGGCCTCATCGCCATCGGTTCCGGCGGCCCCTACGCGCAGTCCGCCGCGCTGGCCCTGTTGGAAAACACCGATATGGATGCACGCACGATCGCCGAAAAAGCGCTCAAGATCGCTGGCGATATCTGCATCTACACCAACCACAACGTTTCGATCGAAGAGCTCTGAGCTGATGTCTGAACTGACTCCCCGCGAAATCGTCAACGAACTCGACCGGTTCATCGTCGGCCAACAGGACGCGAAGCGCGCCGTGGCCATCGCCCTGCGCAACCGGTGGCGACGCATGCAGCTCGACCCGGGCATGCGCGATGAGGTCACTCCCAAGAACATCCTCATGATCGGTCCCACGGGCGTCGGCAAGACCGAGATCGCCCGCCGCCTGGCCACGCTGGCCAATGCGCCCTTCGTGAAGGTCGAAGCCACCAAGTTCACCGAGGTGGGCTACGTGGGCAAGGATGTGGAATCGATCATCCGCGACCTGGCCGATGTCTCGTACAAGCTGGTGCGTGACCAGGCCAAGGGCCGCGTGGCCAGCCAGGCCGAAGATGCCGCCGAGGACCGCCTGCTCGATGCGCTGTTGCCGCGGCGCCAGCCCTCGGGCTGGGATGACGCGGGCGCCCCCGCCCCCGCGATCGAGAACGACACCCGCCAGAAGCTGCGCAAGCAGCTGCGCGAAGGTGCACTGGATGACCGCGAGATCGAACTGGATTTCGCCATGAACGTAGGCGTGGAGATCATGACCCCGCCGGGCATGGAGGAAATGAGCCAGCAGCTGGGCAAGATGTTCCAGAACCTGGGCGGCCAGAAATCCCAGAAGCGGAAGATGACCATCCGCCAGGCCCGCCCCCTGCTGATCGAGGAAGAGGCCGGCAAGCTGATCAACGACGACGAGCTGCGTGCCCGCGCCGTGGATAGCGCCGAGCAGAACGGCATCGTGTTCATCGACGAGATCGACAAGGTGGCCCAGCGCTCCGAGTGGGGCGGTGCCGGCGTAAGCCGCGAAGGCGTGCAGCGCGACCTGCTGCCGCTGGTGGAAGGCTCCACGGTTTCGACCAAGTACGGCTCGATCAAGACGGACCACATCCTGTTCATCGCCTCCGGCGCGTTCTCGCTGGCCAAGCCGTCGGACCTGATCCCGGAACTGCAGGGCCGCCTGCCCATTCGGGTGGAGCTGAACGCCCTTTCCGTGGATGACTTCAAGCGGATCCTGCGCGAGCCGAACAACGCCCTGACCAAGCAATATGTTGCGCTGCTGCATACCGAGGGCGTGACCCTGGACTTCACCGACACCGGCGTGGACCGCCTGGCCGACGTGGCCTTCCAGGTGAACGAGCGCACCGAGAACATCGGCGCCCGGCGCCTTCACACGGTCATGGAGCGCCTGCTGGAGCGAATCTCCTTCGAGGCTGCCGACAAATCCGGCGAAAAGTATGTAATTGACGCCGAATATGTCGATAAAAACCTGGCATCGCTCGTGAAGGACGAGGATCTCAGCCGTTACATCCTGTGAACTTACGTCCTCTGAACATTGAAGGCCGGCCCTTCCGGTAACATATTGACCACTATGGGCAAGGTTATCCAACTCAAAACGAACGGCCAGCGTGCCTCCCTGCGTGAAGCGCAGGACAGCGGCCAGCTTGTTCGTATCTGGCGCGGCGAACTCGAACACGGCAGCTTCTGTGGCTACGTGGGCGGGGTCGGCCGCGAGTACTTCCTTTTGTGGGTCATCGGCGACGGTGTCAGCTACGACGGCATGTACATCATGCGGCACCGCGACATCTCCGAATTCGAGGCGCCGGACAAGCACGCCGGCTTCCTCGAGAAGGCGTTGGCACTCAAAGGCATCACCCCCACGCCGCCGGCCGATTTCCCCCTGGATGACATTACGCAGGTGGTGAAAGCGGCCGCTGCGCATGCGCCGGTCATCGGCGTACACGTGGATAGCGAGGACGAGGCGGAGGTCTGCTACATCGGCCGCCTGGTCAGCGTGGAGGATGATGGCTTCAACATGCAGGAGATCACCCCCGATGCGGAATGGCTGCGCGAGCCGTCGTTCTTCTCGTGGGATGAAGTCTCCACGGTGAGCATGGAAGACGCCTACGCCACCTCGCTCCTGGCCGTGGCGGGTAACCCGCCGCCGCTTGAACAGGGCACGGGCGGCGGCTTCGGCCACGCTCCCTGAACTAACCTACGCGTTTGAAATAATTATGTAGGAGCGCGCTTGCGCGCTCCTACACCACGTGTTCAAGGCTCCAATGAACCGCCCGCGCCCCCTCGATATCACCCTGCACCAGGCCTCGCGTGTTCTCGAGGTCAGTTTCGATAACGGCGAGCACTTCCGGCTGCCCTACGAATACCTGCGGGTGAACTCACCCAGCGCCGAGGTACAGGGCCACGGCAAGGGGCAGAAAGTGCTGGTGGCGGGCAAGAAGGATGTCGGCATTACCGCCATCGAGCCCACCGGCCATTACGGCATCCTCATCCGCTTCGACGATGGCCACGCCAGTGGCATCTTCGGATGGGACACGCTGCACGACCTCGGCCGCGCCTACGACACGTCATGGCCCGCCTACCTCGCCGAGCTCGAAGCGAAGGGCCTTTCCCGCTGATGAAAGCATGCGCATGAAAGCATCGTGCGCGGCCAGGGCGTATATTTGCGCGCCATCCCCATTCCGGTCCCCCCAACGGAGCCTCGTGGCATGACGCGAATTGTTGTCGTCGGCAGCATCAACATGGATCTGGTCACCCTGGCCCCACGCTTCGTCGGCCCGGGCGAGACCATAACCGGTGATCGCTTTCTGACCATTCCCGGCGGCAAGGGCGCCAACCAGGCCGTCGCCGCGGCACGCCTGGGTGCGCAGGTGGCCATGGTCGGCAACATCGGCGATGACGCCTTCGGCCAGTCGCTGTACGACGGCCTGAAAGCCGAAGGCATCGATGTCAGCCACGTCACCCACATCGAAGGCATCGGCAGCGGCACCGCGTCGATCACCGTCGCCGGCGGTGAGAACCAGATCGTGGTCGTGCCCGCCGCCAACGGCCGCGTTACGCCGGCCCAGGTCGACGCCGCACGCGATGTGATCCGTGGCGCGGACGCCGTGCTGGTCCAGCTCGAAATTCCCCTGGATGCCGTGGAAGCCACGCTGCGCATCGCGCACGACGAAGGCGTGCCCGTCATCCTGAACCCCGCTCCCGCGCAGAAGCTCCCGCTTGAGTGGCTGAAGCAGGTGCGCTTCATCACGCCGAACCAGCACGAACTGGCGATGGTGCTTGGCGCGCCAGCAGATACCGATTTCCGTGAACTGATGCGTCAGGCCCCTTGCCCGGTCGTACTGACCCGTGGCGAGGATGGTGCGTGGTTCCGTGACAAGGACGACGAGCCGCGCCACCAGGCCGGTTTCAAGGTCGACGCGGTGGATAGCACCGGCGCCGGTGATACGTTCAACGCCGCCCTCGCGGTGTACCTGGCCGAAGGCCTCGACGTGGCCGTGCGGAAGGCCTGCGCCACCGCCGCCATCGCCGTTTCCCGGTTGGGTGCACAGGGCGGCATGCCGCGCGCTGAGGAAGTGGCGGCATTCCTGGAGAGCCATCCATGAGACGTAGCGGCCTGCTGCACGCCGAACTCAACCGCATCATCGCCGCCATGGGCCACACCGATACCCTGGTGATTGGCGACGTGGGCCTGCCCGTGCCGCACGGCGTGCCGTGCATCGACCTTGCCGTGCTACCCGGCACCCCGGCGTTCGCCACGGTGTTCGATGCCGTGTTCGCTGAACTGGCCGTGGAGCATGCGACGATCGCCAGCGAGATCCATGCCCATAACCCGGCGATGGTTGCGCTGAAAAAACGCCTGGAAGATAGCGGCGTGCCGGTGGATGAGCTGTACCACGAGGATTTCAAGGCGGCCACGCGCCGCGCGGTCGCCGTCATCCGCACGGGCGAAACCTCGCCTTACGCCAACATCATCCTGCATGCCGGCGTGACCTTCTGATGGCCACGCCGATCGTCAGGATGCATGACATCCACAAGGCCTTCGGCCCGGTGAAGGTGCTCGAAGGCGTGGACTTCGAATTGCTCGCCGGCGAAGTGCATGCGTTGATGGGTGAGAACGGGGCCGGCAAATCGACGCTGATGAAGATCCTTACCGGGATCTATGCGCCCGACGCGGGCACGATCGAGGTCGATGGCAAGCCGGTGACGATCAACTCGCCTGCCGATGCCGAAAAGTTCGGCATTGCCATCATCCATCAGGAACTGAACCTCATCCCGGCGCTGAGCATCGCGGATAACCTGTTCCTTGGTCGCGAGCTGCAACGCTTTGGCTTGCTCAATCGTAAAGCCATGGCGGCGACGGCGAAGGAATGGCTCGCGCGCGTCGGCATGACCAAGCTGGATCCCGATACGCTTATCGAGCGGCTTTCGGTCGGGCAGCAACAGATGGTCGAGATCGCCCGCGCACTCGGCCAGAACGCACGCGTGCTGATCATGGACGAGCCCACCGCCGCCCTGACCGAGCACGAGACCAACGTGCTGTTCAAGCTGATCCGCGAGTTACGCGAGCAGGGCACGGGCATCGTCTACGTATCGCACCGCATGGAAGAGATCTTCGCCCTGTGCGATCGCATCTCGATCCTGCGCGATGGCAAGTTCGTCGGCACGCGCGACGTACCCGGCCTCGCCTTCGATGAAGTCGTGAAGATGATGGTGGGCCGCACGCTCGATGCGCGCTTCCCTTCGCGCACGGTATCGATTGGCGATGTACGCCTGAAAGTCGATCACATCACCGGTGGCATGGTGAAGGACGTGAGCTTCGATCTGCACTCGGGCGAAGTGCTGGGGGTTGCCGGCCTGCTTGGCGCCGGCCGCACCGAACTGGCTCGCCTGTTGTTCGGCCTGGATAAGTCCGAATCGGGCAAGGTGACGCTCGACGGCGTGCCCGTCACCCCGAAGACACCGACCGAGGCGATTCGCGCCGGTTTCGGTTTCGTCACCGAAGACCGCAAGGCCCAGGGCCTGGTGCTCGACCTCAGCCTTCGTGAGAACGTCAGCCTGCCGCGCGTTCCCGCGCATGCCGGCCTGGTCGATCGCCCGGCGGAGAAGAAACAGACCCGCGGCCTTATCGACGCGCTGAAGATCCGCACCCGCGACATGGAACTCGATGTCCGTGCGCTTTCGGGTGGTAACCAGCAGAAGGTTGTGCTGGCCAAGTGGCTCGCATTGAAACCGCGTGTGCTTATCCTCGATGAGCCCACGCGCGGTGTCGATGTCGGCGGCAAGGCCGAGATCTACCACATCATCAATCAACTCGCGGAGCAGGGCGTAGCCATCCTCATGATCTCATCGGAATTGCCGGAGGTGCTCGCCATGAGCGATCGCATCCTCGTCATGCACGAAGGTCATGCGACCGCTTTGCTCGATGCACACGGCGCCACCCAGGAAGCCGTTATGACCGCCGCGACCGGAGGCAAGTGATATGACGCTTCAACTCAACTGGAGCCGGGCAACCACGCTGCTCCAGCGCCTCGGCTCGGTCATCGGGCTCCTCGTGCTCTTCATCGCATTGTCGATCATGAGCCCGCACTTCCTGTCGACGGATAACCTGCTCACCGTCCTGCGCCAGGTATCGGTCAACGCGCTGATCGCCTTCGGCATGACCTTCGTGATCCTCGCTGGCGGCATCGACCTGTCCGTGGGCGCCATCCTCGCGCTCACCGGCGCCATCAGCGCGGCGATGATGGCCGCTGGTTACGGATTGTTCCTCTCTGTCGGTGCTGCCCTGGTGCTGGGCCTGCTGTTGGGCATGGTCAACGGCGCGCTGGTGTCCTGGGGCAAGGTGGCCCCGTTCATCGCCACGCTCGGCACCATGACGACGCTTCGCGGGCTTACCCTGGCGTTTACCGGCGGCAGCCCGATCCCCGTCTCCAACCCCGGCTTTGCGTTGCTTGGTGGCGGCTACGTTGCCAACCTCGTCCCCTTGCCGGTCATCTGGATGTTCGTCGCCTTCGCCCTCTGCGGCTTCCTGCTGCGCGGTACGGTGTTCGGCCGCCACGTCGTCGCTATCGGCGGCAACGAAGAAGCCGCCCGCCTTTCCGGTGTGCGCATTTCGCCGATGAAGCTGGGCATCTACGGCCTTTCCGGCCTGTTCTCCGCTTTCGCCGGCGTGGTGCTCACCTCGCGGTTGTATTCCGCGCAGGCAACCGCAGGCGAAGGTTACGAGCTGGATGCCATCGCCGCGGTCGTCCTCGGCGGTACCAGCCTGGCCGGTGGCCGCGGCTGGCTGTTCGGCACGCTCGTCGGCGCGCTGCTCATCGGTTTCCTGAACAACGGCCTCAACCTGCTGGGCGTAAGCTCTTTCTACCAGCAGGTGGTGAAGGGCATCGTTATCCTGATCGCCGTCCTGCTCGACAGGCGGCAGTAATAACAACGAGGAACACACCATGCGTAAACTGACTTTCATCGCCGCGGCAGCTGCCACGCTGCTCGCCGCGTGCTCGCAGCAGGGTCCCACCGATTCCGCGCCTGCCGCGGGCTCGACCGCCGGTGCGGCTGGCGGGAAGCCGGTGATCGGCCTGGCCCTGTCGACGCAGAACAACCCGTTCTTCGTGGAACTGAAGGATGGCGCGCAGAAGGCCGCTGATTCGGCCGGCGTGCAGCTGGTTGTCGTCGATGCGCAGGACGATCCGGCCCGCCAGATCTCCTCGGTCGAAGACCTTATCCAGAAGCGCGTTTCGGTGATCCTGCTCAACCCGACCGATTCGTCGGCGCTCGCCGGCGCCGTGCAGTCCGCACAGCGCGCCAACATTCCGGTGATCACGCTCGATCGCGGCGTCGATGGCGCCGATGTGGCCTCGCACATCGCTTCGGACAACATCGCCGGTGGCAAGATGGCGGCGGATTTCCTCGCCAAGCAGCTCGGCGGCAAGGGCAACATCATCGAGCTGCAGGGCGTGGCCGGCACCTCAGCGGCGCGCGAGCGCGGCAAGGGTTTCGACGATGAACTGGCCACCACCGGCATGAAGGTCGTCGCGCAGCAGCCGGCCAACTTCGATCGCGCCCAGGGCCTCTCGGTCACCGAGAACCTGCTCCAGGGTAACAGCGACGTCCAGGCCATCTTCGCGCAGAACGATGAAATGGCCCTTGGCGCCGTGCAGGCCCTGGCAGGCAAGAACAAGAAGGTGCTGGTCGTCGGCTTCGATGGCACGCCGGATGGCAAGAAGGCCGTGCAGGATGGCCAGATGGCCGCGACTGTCGCCCAGCAGCCGGAAGAAATCGGCCGCCTCGGCGTCGAGACGGCGAAGAAGCTTGTGGATAAGCAGACGGTGGACAAGTCCATCGCCGTGCCGCTTAAGCTCCTGACGAAGGAGTAACGTCGCGTTGCACAAGGCCGGGCTCGCCAGTGGCGAGCCCGGCTTTATTTTTATGGGTGAGCCGGCACCGAGGGTTCCGGAACAGGAAATTGGTCTACGACGTTGTCGAATACCAGCATCCGGGCCGAGAAGATCGACCATAGGGAAGCCTTGAAGGTGTAGCGCTCAAGTGTCGAAACAACCTCCCGGTTGTAGACAATGTGCCCGCTCGACTCTGCGACGTCTATATCGTAAGGGCGTCCGGAGATCCCGACTTTGAAGCTAACGCGGACGCATTCACGTGTTCCCGCTGGAGTCGATATTTCGCCACGTACCATCGGTACAGCTCTTGAGCTGGCGATCAGGGAGCGGGTTTCGTTTATGACTTCGCTGTACTTACTGGCACCACAATCCGTCGCGCTCGCAACGGAAGCCAGCATCGGAACGATGAGTAGGGCGCCAACCTTGAGGTCTCGCTTCATGCTTTCTCACTCCGATATCGACATGCCACTGTATGTCGTTCGTGCCGGGATGCCGTAATAGCCCCTGTATGGGTTTTCGACTTTCCTTGTGTAAGGAATCGCATCCTGCCCGGCCGCGTAGTAAAAGTTAGGAGCCATTCTCGTCGCGGTCATATCCATTAGGGTGATGGATTCGTTATGCTCGAGCGATGCTTTCACCACGGCTCTGCCTAATGGCGACGCGATAATGTAAATCAATGCCGTGCGGACTTCAGCCGGGAAAGGCGCGAGGCTCGCGCTCTTGCCGTCACTCGATACGTGGTAGTTTGTAAAAACACGGTCGACGATTTTTTCATATGGGCCGCTGATGTTGCCGTTACGGCCATAAGTGACGCTCCCGCAGGGAACTGGCCCGTTGCAGATATCCAGATCTCTTCCCCCCTTCGCCTGGCGTCCGTCTGGATCGACCAGCACTGACGGAGCGCCATGGGCGTAGACGTAAAGGTTGCTTGAAAAGACATCGCCCGCTTTCGCCTTGTATACGTCAACGCTGAGGAACCGGCCGACTTCGGGGTCGTAGTACCGAGCCTGCATGTAGAGCAGACCCGTTTCAGGATCAGCCGTGTGCCCGGCAAACCCCGGCCCACTCGCCGCCCCGCCCGATACCGGCCGCCTGCCGCCGTCAAGTTCTTACGAATTCAAGGGATCAGTCCGCGGACGCAGGCGCTATTACATCGCGTTGCCCGTTGATTCCCATGGGCGAGACGAGGCCCGCGCTTTCCATCGCCTCAACCAGACGCGCGGCGCGGTTGTAGCCGATCCGGAACTGCCGCTGCACGAACGAGATCGACGCACGCCGAGTACGTAAAACAAACGCTGCGGCTTCGTCATAGAGCGGATCCAGCTCGGCATCGACGCCGTCTTCGCCACCGTCGCCGTCGCCGGCTTCGCTCGGCGGACCTTGCAGGATTTCTTCCTTGTAGTCTGGCTCGCCAAACTGCTTCAGCCACGCAACGATGCGGTGCACCTCCTCATCGCCGACGAACGCGCCGTGGATACGCTGTGGATAACCCGTGCCCGGCGGCAGGAACAGCATATCGCCCTGGCCAAGCAGGCTCTCCGCGCCCATCTGGTCGAGGATGGTTCGCGAGTCGATCTTCGACGACACCTGGAACGCCACGCGTGTGGGGATGTTCGCCTTGATCAGGCCGGTGATGACATCGACCGAGGGTCGTTGCGTCGCAAGAATCAGATGAATGCCTGCGGCGCGCGCCTTCTGTGCGAGACGTGCGATCAGCTCTTCGATCTTCTTGCCCGCGACCATCATCAGGTCGGCCAGCTCATCGATCACGACCACGATCATCGGCATCGTGTCGAGATGTTCCGGCACCTCCGGATGCTTCGGGAACGGATTGAACAACGGCTTGCCGGCAGCGCGTGCTTCACGGACCTTCTGGTTGTAGCCGGCGAGGTTACGTACGCGCAGGTCGGACATGACCTTGTAGCGGTTTTCCATTTCCGCCACGCACCAGTTCAGCGCGTTCGCAGCGAGCTTCATGTCGGTGACCACGGGCGCCAGCAGGTGCGGGATGCCTTCGTAGACTGAAAGCTCCAGCATCTTCGGGTCGATCATGATCATGCGCACGTCTTCGGGCGTGGCTTTGTAGAGCATGGACAGGATCATGGCGTTCACCGCCACGGATTTGCCCGAGCCGGTGGTACCGGCGACAAGCATGTGCGGCGCCTTCGCCAGGTCGGCAACGACAGGCTCGCCCGTGATGCCCTTGCCCATGGCCAGCGTGAGCAGCGAATCGCTTTCGCGATACTCCGATGAATCCAGGATCTCGGACAGGGCGATCATCTGGCGCTGCTCGTTCGGCAGCTCCAGGCCCATGCACATCTTGCCGGGGATGGTTTCGACGACACGAATCGATGTGCGGCCAAGGCCACGCGCCAGATCCTTCATCAGGGCGACGATCTGGTTGCCACGCACGCCGGTCGCAGGCTCGATTTCATAGCGCGTGATGACCGGGCCGGCGGAAGCGCCGACCACCTGCACCGGCACCTTGAACTCCGCGAGGCGCTGTTCGATCAGCTCACCGGTGTCACCCAGTTCCTGCTCGCTCACGGCCAGTTCGCTCTGCGTCGCCGCGGCGAGCAAGGTGAGCGGAGGCAGGCTGATCGAACCATGATTGACCGTGCGCAATGGACGCGGCGCGGTGATCGTCGTGATGGTGGCCTGCTCAGTCGGCGACGCATCGTTCGCCGCGATCGCAAACCGCGACACCGGCTTCACCGGCGGCGGCGGCTCCACCGGCAACACCGGCTCGGGCACGACCGGCACGACCATCGCTTCGCCCCGCGGCGCCACTGGCTCAGCAGAGACCACCGGCTCACGAGACGCAACCGACCCACTGTAGGAGCGCGCTTGCGCGCGATCAGGCGCATCGACCGAAGGCCACACCCCGTCGCCCGCCGACGCGCCGGCCGCCATCACCGGCATGCTCTTGATAACCCCGGGTACTTCGGTCTCGACCTCCGCACGCACCTCATTCTCTACCTGCGCCTGCAACGCCTTCGGCGCCAGCCACGGCTCACTGATCACCGTATCCGGCTTCGTGCGGTGCCGCGGCGGTACCGGCGTGGTGACCGACGGACGAACCGTATCGGGCCGTACCGGTTCGGGGCGTGAGAGGGTCGCCGTGGCCGTGCTTGCACGCGGCAAAGGCTTCGCTGTCTTGACCTGAGGCGTGGCACTGCGGCGCCGGGCGGGAACGCGATCGGCACGGCGAACGGCGGCGGATGGCTTACGCCCGGTGGCGCGCGAGGCGCTACGCCGGAGCAACCGGCCTGCACCCTCGATCGCCAAGGCACCCATCGGCTCAAGGATACCGTTGAGGCGAACGATCGCTTGTGACCAGGGAACGCCGGCGTACCAGGGGAGAGCGATAACGATCGCCGCAACGCTGATCAGCGCGACGATGGGGCCCGCCGGCCCAGCCAGCCCACCAAGCCAGCGGCACACCGCACCACCCACGGCGGGATCATCCGTGTAGTGCGCAATGACGAGCCCTTCCAGCGTGCTGCTCGCGAGGAGCACCAGCAGGAAGCCCGACCAGAATCGAATGGCGCCAGGACCAACCGTCGGCGGACGCCGCCGCCGGACGAGGGCAGCGGCGACACGCCAGAGCAGGGGAAGCAGCCAGAGAGTGGAGAGCCCGAAGGCGCCGAACACGAACGAGAGCATGCCTTACCGCAAAGAACGTAGCGAATGCCACAGTTTAGCGTGCATTCGTACGTTCCGTGGGTGAAAGGTCGGCTAAGCCACTGTCGTGGTTACCTCCCGGCCACTTTACGCGCGGTAGCGCGGGGCCACTTCCTTGCGCGACAGGTTCGGACCCATGGCGACACGAGCGTCGTTATAGGCCTTGTACTGGCCCTCGTCGTGCAGCGGCGGGATGGTGACCACTTCGCCACGGTCGAAGCCGAGGAGGGCGGCGTCCACGAGGTCGGCGGTTTCCATGACCATGCCGGGAAGCAGGGCTTCCGGATCCTTGCCCGAGTTCTCCCAGATTTCCGACTTGGTCGCGCCCGGCAGCACGGCCTGCACGTGCACGTTGGTCCCCTGCAGGCGCGACGCAAGGCCGAGGGTCACGTTGAGCAGATGTGACTTCGTACCGCTGTAGATGCCGTCCATCATTTCCGGCGCGAAGGCCAGCACGGAAGCGATATTGATGATGGCGCCCTTGTTGCGCTTGACGAACTGCTGGGCAGCTTCGGCCGTCAGTACGGTCGGCGCGACGGTGTTGATCGCCAGGATCTTTTCGATATTGGCGGCATCGTTCTCGAGGACGCTGCCCTCAAGCGAGATACCGGCGTTATTCACCAGCAGGGTGATCGAGCTGTCGTTGGCCAGCAATGCCTCGACCTTGGCCAGGTCGGCGCGGGAGGTGAGGTCGGCCTGCAGCGCCTGGACCTTGCGGCCGGTGCGTTCGGTGATCTTCCGGCCCAGTGCTTCCAGGCGGTCGAGGCGACGGGCGACCAGGATCAGGTCGTAGCCGCGATCGGCCAGGCGCTGTGCATAGACCTCGCCGATACCCGACGAAGCGCCCGTAACGATGGCCGTGCCTTTGGATTCAGTGCTCATAGCGTGTCTCCCGATAGGGTTGATTGCATAGTGAAAGTAACTAGGTTGCCATACGATAGTGACTCGACTATCATTTTGCAATGGACATCGAAAAACTTTCTTCGGGTACCTGCCCCATCTCCCGTGCCCTGGCCCTGGTCGGGGATGCGTGGAGCGCGCTGATCCTTCGCGATGCCAGCCGCGGCATGACCCAGTTCGACCAATTCCGGACAAGCCTGGGCATCGCCCCGAATATTCTTTCGCGGCGGCTCAAGGCGTTGACGGAGGCGGGGGTGCTGGAGAAGCGCCGCTACAGTGAGCGGCCACCGAGGGATGAGTACATCCTGACCCCGGCCGGCATCGACTTCTTGCCGATCCTCGCCGCCATGGGCGAATGGGGCCGGCGCCACAACGGCGCCGGCGAGCTGAGCCAGTTGGTGAACCCGGCGACAGGCGCACCGGTGGAAGCGGTCGTGATCGACCGTACGACGGGCGAATTGCTCAGCCCGGCGAACATGCGGCTGGAGATGCCGGCTTAACGGTCGACGGCGACGTTCCAGCGGCCGCGGCCTTCGTCGCGGAAGGTGAACTCGACCGGGAGGAACTTCTCGATCAGGGCCGCGTTACTGCGCGTGTGGTCGGACGGTTCGAGGGTGCTGAAGCTTCCGCGGCCGGCAAGCGCCATGGGCAGTAATAGCTGGTCGGCCAGATAGGTATCGGCGAACACCCCGGCTTCGACCCACGCCTTCGCTTCGGCGCATACCCGCTCGGCCACGGCTTCGGCCGTGACACGCTTCTGGCCGAAGCCGGTAAACACCGCGGCGCCGTGTTCCGTCCCGAACCGTATGGATAGCGCGTTGCCCGGCCCTGACGCCTGGCGCACCTCGTGAACCGACCACTCGTCACCCGCCAGGCCAAGCCGTGCCCTGGCAACGGCCAGCTCGCGCTCCGCGATCCTGGCGGGAATCGCGGATACGAGGGCCAGCGCATGGCGCTCGATCATATTGCCGCGCTCAAGCAGATGTACCTCGGCCGGGCGGCCGCTCTCGCGCAGGTCCATGCGAATGCTTCCGCCGCCCGCCGGATAGAAGCCGTGGCTTTCCAGGTTAAACGTTGCCTCGAGGCCCATCCTCGCCAACACGGGCAGGAACGCCTCGGCGATGAAGTTCGCCGAGGGGGCCTGGGGATTGTGCGTACCACCCTCGATCGCCAGCCCGGCCGTCACACCATGCATCCACAGCGCGGGCAGCACCGTCTGCAGCACGAGGGTGGTCGAGCCCGCCGTACCAATCGTCCAGCGATGCTGGCCACCGCGCACGCCGCGCGGGCTAAAGCGCAACGCCATGGAACCCGGTTGCGCGCCTTCCACGATGGCATCGCCCACATCCCGCGCGGCTTCGACCGCCGTCAGATGTTGGCGCAGCAAGCCTGGCCGCTCACGCTTTCCCCGTATGCCATCCATGGCGAAGGGCTCGCCGGTGCACAGGCTGAGTGCCAGTGCGGTACGCAACAGCTGACCGCCGCCGGCCTGTCCATTGATCTCGATCATGTCCTTTTTCCTTGTTTCCTTAGCCTTTCACGCACACCACCTGGCGCAACGTGTGGACGATTTCGACCAGGTCTTCCTGCGCCTTCATTACCGCGTCGATCGGCTTGTACGCGGCCGGCGATTCGTCGATGACATCCGCGTCCCTGCGGCATTCCACGTGCGCCGTTGCCTTGCGGTGTTCCTCGAGCGAGATCTGCTTCTTCGCCTGGGTACGACTCATCACGCGGCCGGCACCGTGGCTGCAACTGTTAAAGCTTTCCTCGTTACCGAGGCCACGAACGATGAAGCTACGGGTTCCCATGCTACCCGGGATGATGCCGAGCTCACCTTTTCGCGCGCTCACGGCGCCCTTGCGGGTCACGAACACATCCTTGCCAAGGTGGCGCTCACGGCTCACGTAGTTATGGTGGCAGTTCACCGCCTCGGCCCATGCCTCGAACGGCTTCGTGATCACCCTGCGTGCCGCATCCACGACGTGCTGCATCATGATCGCGCGGTTGGTGCGTGCATAGCGCTGCGCCCAATCCACGGCGAACACGTAATCACCGAAGTGCTCGCTCCCCTCGGGCAGGTACGCGAGGTCCTGATCCGGCAGGTTGATCATCCAGCGGCGCATATCTTCCTTCGCCAGTTCGATGAAGTGCGTGCCGATTGCGTTTCCCACGCCACGCGAGCCCGAGTGCAACATGAACCACACGCGATCCTCTTCATCCAGGCATACCTCCACAAAGTGGTTGCCCGTGCCCAGCGTACCGAGGTGGTGCAGGTTGTTCGTGCGCGCCAGCTTCGGGTACTTGTCGGTGATGAGGCGGAAATCGGTCACCAGTTCATGCCATCCCGAGACCGTGGCCTCCGGCGGCGTTTCCCACGCGCCCTTGTCGCGGCGGCCCAGCGTGCGACCGTGCGGCACGGCCGCCTCGATCGCATGGCGCAGGCCACGCAGGTCATCAGGCAGGTCGGAGGCCATTAGCGTGGTACGCGTGGCGATCATGCCGCAGCCAATATCCACGCCGACCGCCGCCGGCACGATGGCGCCGATCGTCGGAACGACCGAGCCCACCGTCGCGCCCTTGCCCAAGTGCACGTCGGGCATGACCGCCAGCCAGCCGTGGACGAAGGGAAGCTTCGCGATGTTGATCAGCTGCTGCCGTGCTTCGACCTCCAGCGGCACGCCGCGGGTCCAGCTCTTGATCGGCACGGCGCCTGGCTCGTTGATGACTTCGTATGCAGTGGTACTCATGGTGTTCGTCCTGATAACACAGATAAATAGGTGCGGCGACAAGGAGGCGTGGAGAACACGGCCGAAGCCGCGGGGGATTCGAACCCCATCGGCCCTTGCGGGCCTTTTCCAAGTAGCTCCACGAGCATTCGCCGCGAAGTGAAACGGGGTTGCTGGCCCCGGGAAACGACAACCATGGCCCGGCACATGACGGCCGCGAGGGGACGCCACACGTGACAGGTGTAGTACCAGGCCGCATTCGCTTCCCGCCGGCCCTCCCGGTGGGCCCATTCCCACCGGGAGTAAAAACGTCTTACAGGGGCGTCGCCTCGATCTGCTCCACCCAGCGCATCGCGCCTTCGGTATCGGCCGCGTTGGCCAGCAGGCCGAACACAGCATCACTAAAGCCCGCGATGTGCAGGATGTCGCTGTCGTGACCGTCGAACTGGCTGGTGGCATATGGCTGCAGGTCGATGCATGCCAGTCGTGCCTGCGGATTCAATGCCTTCAACGCGATCCATGCCTGCATCGCTGCCGTGCCATCCTGCATGTTGCGTACGTCAAACCAGCTCTGGTTATCTGAAACGATCACCAGCAGATCGACCTTCGCCTTCTCCGCCACCAACTGCGTGATCGGTGCGCTCACCGCAGTGCCGCCGGTGACCAGCTTGGCCAGTTCCCGCGCCTGTTCCATGACGCCCACCGTGGATCGAGCCCGGTAAGGCACCACCGCGTGGTTGAACGGGATGATCCGCACGCCGCGGTTCGCCCGCTTGAGGGCAGCAGCGATCAAGGCTGCCACTTCAACGCACGTCGCCACCGATGTCGCGCCCTTGCGGTAGCCGGTCACCGGCGACGCCATGGAGCCGGAGACGTCGATGGCCACTACGACCCTGCCCGAGAGCACAGGAACCGTGGATGTCGCGGTTTCCAGCGCATCGTGCAATGCATCGGCGATCACCCGCGGCATGGACCCTTCCGCTGCGCGGTACGCCACCATCAATTGATAGGGGAGTACGCGCGCCTCGCGGATCGCCTGCGGGCTCCGCAGGCGCCAGGCGATGGCTTGCGTGAACGCCTTGTCCTTGAACAGGTCATGCCGTGCGAACGTGTTGAGGTTCATGCGGGTGGCCTGCCAGGAGCCTCGCAGCGCAATCACCTTGCGTTGCTTGGCACTAAGCGGCAACGAAGCAAGGAATTCGCGCGGCAGGTCGGGCGGCGTGCCGGTGGGATCGGCCTTGAAGCATTCGTACGCTTGCACCTCGGCTGGCAGCACCAGCGGTACGTGCGGGCGGTCGAGCAGCCAGGCATAGAGCGCCTCGCGGCCGGCATCGGCAGGGCGCGGGTGCACCATGCGAATCACGTCCGACAAGGATGGCTCCGTGCCCACGGAGGCCGCAAGAATCGACATGGTCGACGCCTGCTCCAGCCATTGCTGCACGAGGCGCTTAGGCCGCGTTCCCAGCGAACGACGCCCCGTCACACCGCTGCGCATGATCTGCACGAAGTTGCGCAACATACGGCCGTTGTCGATCACCCGGTTGAATGCTTTCTCCAGCGCACCGCCATCGCGGCTGGCGAGGTGGGCGAGCAACAGCGCGGGCATGTCCTTCATGTGGGCATGCTGACGAGCATGAATGGCGACCTTGGCCACGAATTCGGCCGGCACCGCCGCGCACAGCGCGAGCGCCTTCGCCAGTTGTGCGTGCTCGCTGGCGTAGTAAGTACCGTTGAGGCAACCGGTCACCGCGTACTGCGCGAGGGCCGCACGGGGGTCGCGAAGGTAGGCGGTGCCGCCTGCCTCGTTGACCGTGTTGGTCTGCGGGCCGGCGGTCGTGCGTGCGCTCTTGAATAGGTTGCTGTTGGCCATCGTGACGGCTCCTCTGGGTGCTGACCAGATAGAGCAGGAGCCGTGCCAACCCCAGTATGATCTTTATAAATATCTGATTATTATGGAAACATAAGAATGTTTCGCACCGACGAGCGCTCGCCAGACTCCATGGTTCCGATATTCTTGTATCGTTAGTTATATGGATAGATCAGTGAAGACCAAGGTCGTGATGGGGTTCCTGGGCACCCAGCTCGATGCGGGCGAAAAGCCGGATCGTTGGGAGCGGTGGCGGCCGACGGTGTCGCTGGGCATGCACGAGGACTTCCTCGTGAGCCGCATCGAACTGCTCGCCGACGAGCGCCGTGCATCGCGCACGCTGAAGCGCGTGGTGGAGGACCTTGGGCAGGTGTCGCCCGAGACGACGGTGAAGGTCCACGACACCTACATCGAGAACCCATGGGATTTCGAATCCGTCTACGAGACGCTGTACGCGTTTGCCCGCGCCTACCCGTTCGATCTGGAGAACGAGGATTACTATTTCCACATCACCACCGGCACCCACGTCGCGCAGATCTGCCTCTTTCTCCTGACCGAGAGCCGGCACCTGCCTGGGCGGCTGTTGCAGGCATCGCCGCCACGCCACGCAGGCGTCACCGCGAGCGTGGGCGAACTGAGCGTTATCGATCTGGATCTTTCGCGCTACGACCGCCTGGCACAGCGATTCCAGGGCGAGAAGCAGGAAGATCGCACGCACCTGAAGAGCGGCATTGCCACGCGCAACGCTGCGTTCAACCGGATGATCGATCAGATAGAAACGGTAGGCAGCCGCTCCTCCGCACCCATCCTGCTGATGGGCCCGACCGGTGCGGGCAAGAGCCAGCTCGCGCGCCGGCTGTTCGAGCTAAAACAGGGGCGCAGGGAAGTCACAGGTCGCTTTGTTGAAGTGAACTGCGCCACGCTGCGTGGCGATGGCGCAATGAGCGCGCTGTTCGGCCACGTCAAAGGCGCTTATACGGGTGCCGCAGGCGAACGCGCTGGCTTGCTGCGCAGCGCCGACAAGGGGCTCTTGTTTCTCGACGAAATTGGTGAGCTGGGTGCCGATGAGCAAGCCATGCTGCTGCGCGCCCTGGAAGACAAACGCTTCCTCCCCGTCGGCGGCGATCGGGAAGTGGCAAGCGATTTCCAGTTAATCGCCGGCACCAACCGGGATCTTGGTAAGCGGGTGGCCGAGGGCCGGTTTCGCGACGATCTCTATGCCCGCCTGAACATCTGGTCGTTCCATCTGCCGGGCCTCGCCGAGCGCATGGAAGACATTGAGCCGAACCTTGATTACGAACTCGACCGCTTCGCCCGTGATGAGAATCGCCGGGTCACGTTCAATAAGGAAGCGCGGGCGCGCTACCTCGCGTTCGCGACCTCGGGCGAGGCACCGTGGTCAGGCAACTTCCGTGATCTCGGCGCCTCCGTCGTGCGCATGGCCACGCTGGCACCGGCCGGCCGCATCAACGAGGCGTGCGTGGAGGAGGAACTGGCGCGTCTGCGACGCCTGTGGCGCCAGGAAGGCGGCGGAGACGTGTTGCGTGAACTGCTCGGTGACGCGGTCGATGAGATCGACCTGTTTGATCGCGTGCAGCTGGCCGAGGTGGTGAAGGTATGCCGCCGCTGCCGCACCGTATCGGAGGCGGGACGGCAGCTTTTCGCTGCGTCGCGGGCAAAGCGCGCCAGCACGAACGATGCCGACCGGCTACGGAAGTACCTTACGCGCTTCGGGCTCGCGTGGGAGACGATCACGCAGGCGTAGTACGCGCCTGCGTGATGTGGCGCTAGCGGGCCGTGCTTGATGCCGGTGCCGGGCTGGGGTCCGGCGCGTAGAAAATGCGCAGGGCGCACTCGTAGTCAGCGTGCGGCATGAGGTCCATCGAGGCGCGACGCTCATCGAGGTGCGCGGGATCTTCCACCGGGTCCATTTTCATGTCGGAAAGATCCTTCATGTTCGTTCCGGCGTACTGCGTGCCATAACGCTGCGGCTTGCCCTCGTGGCGGAGCACGCGATCTACCAGCATCGCGACGTCGCTCTTTTTCAGCTCGCCCGCCTCGCCCCGGGCGGTGACCTGCGGCAGCATCGATTGCATGAAGGGCACATCGGCCACGGCGTGCTGCACGAGAATGAATGCGGCGTTGACTCCCGCAAGGCCAACCGCGTTGGCATGCGGGAAGCCATCCTTGCTGAATCGCGCCTTCATCCAGGCCAGGTTGTCCTTGTCGACCTTATCCATGGCGTCGAAGCGGGCCTTGTCCTGGGGTGATGCGATCCACGCGTTGCGTGCGCTCTGATCCGCCGCAGCGCGCTTGAGCAGTTCATCGCGCAAATCAGGGTCGGAGAAGCCGCCAGCGTTGTTGTCACGCTCGATACCCGCCGACGAAAGTGCGGGTTGCGCCTTGGCCATCTTCTCGGTCCATGCCTCCACGGCCGGGCATTTCGCCTTCACGGCATCGTCCTTCGCATCGGCGAGAGCGGTACCGGCGGCGAGGAGACACAGCACGGCAATGGCGCCACGGCGAACAAGCGACTGATACATGGGAGTTCCCCTCCTTGAGCGGTAGACCCGCCTCAATGGCAGGCGGGCACGGTGTACGGGTGGTTCGGCTCGCCATCCTTCGAAGCGATGATTGGGGTCTGCTCGCGCGTTGACCACGGTTGCGCGGGCCACCAGCGTGGGACCACGGGATGTGTCGTGGGTTCCACCGCTTGCCCGGGCTCCGGAATCAACACATCCACATGGGCACAACGTGCGGCGGCGAGGATACGTTCCGGTGGCTCGGTCCAGGCGTGGTGAGCTAGCTTCACCAGGCCCCAATGCACGGGTATCAGCGTACGGGCACGAACTTCCTGGTGCACCAGCACCGCCTGTTCGGGCCCCAGATGCCAATCCGGCCACTGGGCGTCGTACTGGCCGGCTTCAATAAAGCTCACATCGAACGGGCCGTACTTCTCGCCCACATCCGGGAAGCTGTCGTTGAGCCCCGTGTCGCCCGAATAGAACACGCGGTGATGCGGCCCGACGAGCGCATAGCCTGTCCACAGGGTCTGGTCGCTGCGGGCGCTGAGACGTCCTGATGCATGGCGCGACGGTGTAGACACGATGGTGAGCGCGCCCACTCTTGCTTCCTGCCACCAGTCGAGCTGGGTGATGCGATCGTTGGGAATACCCCATCCCACCAGGTGCGAAGCGATGCCCAGGGGCACGATGAAACGCGCGCCACGTTCGTACAGCGCCTGCACCGACGCGCGATCGAGATGATCGTAATGGTCGTGCGATATCACCACGACATCGACCCGCGGCAGGTGATCCATGGGTACGGGTGGCGGGTACCAGCGCTTGGGGCCCAGCCAGCCAAACGGCGAGGTGCGCTCACTCCAGAACGGATCGACCACGACATTCACGCCATCGATCTCGAGCAGCATCGACGAGTGGCCGAACCAGGTGACGCGCAGGCCGGTGGCCGGGGGTGTTTTGTACACCGCCGACGAATCGACCGTGGGTACGGGGCGGTCAGGCTCTTCGCCTGGCTTCGATTCAAAGATCTGCAGGATGCCGCCGCGCAGGTTCGAGAACATCGGCTGCGGATTCTGGAACTGATCGCCGTGCCATTCTGGCGATTGCTCGTTGCGAGCGAGGAATTCGCCCTTCGGCAGCGTGCCGATGTTCGGCCATGCGGTGATCGCGACGAAGGCGAGAAAGGCGAGGAGCAGAGCGGCAAGGTAGCCGAGGTACCGGAAGAACCGTTTCAATCCATGGGCTCCGCTGATGACGCGGTTACCTTATCCGAAAAACGGTAGGAGCGCGCTTGCGCGCGATGGGGTTTGTGGCAAGACCCGATCGCGCGCAAGCGCGCTCCTACATGTACCTATTTAAGCCTTCGGCATCGACGCCATGTCGATCACGAAGCGATAGCGCACATCGTTCTTCGCCAGGCGCACGTACACCTCGTTGATGTCGGCCATCTTGACCATCTCAACGTCGGACACGATGTTGTGCTCAGCGCAGAAATCCATCATCTCCTGGGTTTCGGCCATGCCACCGATGGCCGAACCGGCGACGGTGCGGCGCGGCAGCATCAGTGCACCACCCGGGAATGCATCGAGCGGGGTGAGGGCACCGACGAGCACCATCGTGCCATCGAGCTTCAGCAGCATGAGGTACGGCAGGATGTCGTGGCTGACGGGCACCGTGTTCAGCAGGAAATCGAACTTGGAGGCCGCGGCTTCCATCTGCTTCGGGTCGGTCGACACCAGCACTTCATCCGCACCCAGGCGCTTGGCGTCCGCGCCCTTCGCTTCGGAGGTGGTGATCATGGTGACGTGCGCGCCCATGGCCTTGGCGAACTTCACGCCCATGTGGCCAAGGCCGCCCAGGCCGATCACACCAACCTTCTGGCCGGGGCCCACGTTCCAGTGGCGCAGCGGGGAGTAGGTGGTGATGCCGGCGCAGAGCAGCGGGGCAGCGGCCTTGAGATCGAGCGTGTCGGAGATCTTCACCACGAAGCGCTCTTCGGTGACGATCTCGGTCGAGTAGCCGCCGTAGGTCGGCGTCTTCTTGTCCTGCTCGGTGCCGTTGTAGGTAAAGCTGGTGTGCACCGTGCAGTACTGCTCCAGGTCCTTCTGGCACGACTCACAGGTGCGGCACGAATCGACCATGCAGCCGACGCCGGCGTAATCGCCGACCTTCAGCTTCTTCACTTCCGAACCCACCGCCTTCACGCGGCCGACGATCTCGTGGCCCGGGACCATGGGGAACGTGGAGTTGCCCCAGTCGCCCTTGGCCTGGTGCAGGTCGGAGTGGCAGACGCCGCTGAAGAGGATCTCGATGTGCACGTCGTGCGGGCCGACATCGCGGCGGTTGAACGTGAACGGGACGAGGGGCGACGTGGCGTCTTTGGCCGCAAAACCGTGGACTTCAAACATGGGTGTCATCCTCTACAGGGGTAAAAGTTAAGCCGGGAACGATAACCCTCAACAATGGATCGCGCCAACGGGACTTTTTGGACGAATCATTGAGGTATTCTTCATAATCATGCGCCCAGACAACCTCTCGCATCTCGCCGCGTTCGCGGCCGTCGCCCGCCATGCCAGCTTCCGCAAGGCCGGCGCCGAGCTCACCCTGACCACCTCCGCGATCAGCTACGCCATTCGTGGGCTGGAGGAGCGGCTGGGGGTCACCCTTTTCCACCGCACGACGCGAAGTGTCTCGCTGACCGAGGCCGGGCAGCGTTTGCTCGAACGGCTGCAGCCCGCCCTGCGCGACGTGGGTGATGCCCTGGAGGAGATGAACGACTTCCGGGCCCACCCCGCGGGAACGCTCCGCATGAACATGCCACGAGTGGCCGGGCAACTCTTGTTGCCACCGCTCCTGCCGGGCTTCCTGGCGGCTTACCCGGATATTCATTTCGAGGCGGTGGATGATGACGGCATGATCGACATCGTCGCATCGGGGTATGACGCCGGTATTCGCTTCCATGAATCGGTGCCCGAAGACATGATCGCGGTGCCGTTCGGCGGCATGCAGAAGGGCGCCTGCGTGGCGTCGCCCGAGTACATCGCCCGGCGCGGCGTGCCGTTGCATCCGTACGACCTGCTGCAGCACGACTGCATCCGGTTCCGCTTCCCCAGCGGCCGCCTCTATAAGTGGGAGTTCGAGCAGGGCGAGACCAAGCTCGAACTCGATGTCCGCGGCCGCTGCACGTTCGGCGACCTGTGCGTCTCGATCGACGCTGCGATCGCTGGTGTGGGCCTGACCCTGGTCCTCGATGACCAGGTGGACGAGTACGTCCGCGACGGCAAGCTCGTCCGCGTCCTCGAGGACTGGTGCCCGCCGTACCCGGGCTTCATGGTCTATTACCCCCGCCAGCGCCGGGTCACCTCGGCCCTGCGCGCCTTCATCGAATACCTGCGCGACCACACCTGACCGCCTTGCAAGCGCTGGCACCCGTAACCCCTGCGGCGTAAACTAGCTCCATGTTGCGCCGCACAACGGCGCCCGCCAACGTCCCAGGCCCCGCATCCCCATGACTTCCGCCGCCCCCGCACTCGATCCGGGCACCCCGCCCGTCCGCGCGCCCCACGTCGGGCTCGTCATCCTTGCCCTTGCCGTGGGCGGCTTCGCCATCGGCACGACCGAATTCGCCTCGATGAGCATGCTGCCCCTGTTCGCGCAGGGCCTGGGTATCGATGCACCCACCGCTGGCCACGCGATCAGCGCCTATGCGCTGGGTGTGGTCGTGGGTGCGCCGATCATCACGGTGCTGGGCGCACGCATGCCGCGCCGTCGCCTGTTGCTCCTGCTCATGGCGATGTTCACCGTGTTCAACGGCCTGACTGGCCTGTCGCCCAATTACCACTGGATGCTGGTCTTCCGCTTCCTGGCCGGTTTGCCCCACGGTGCCTACTTCGGCGTGGCCGCCCTGGTAGCGAGTTCACTCGTCCCGGCCAACCGGCGCACGCGCGCCGTGGGCCAGATGTTCCTGGGGCTTACCGTCGCCACGATCGCCGGCGTACCGCTGGCGAGCTGGCTCGGCCAGGCCGTGGGCTGGCGTTGGAGTTTTGCCCTGGTCGCACTGCTCGGCATCGCGACCATGTCCGCGGTGTTCGCCTTCGCACCGAATACGCCTGCCGACGCGAACGCGAGCCCGATGCGCGAACTCAGCGCGCTGAAGCGTTCGCAGGTGTGGATCACGCTGGGCATCGGCGCAATCGGTTTCGGCGGCATGTTCGCGGTGTACACCTACCTTGCGGATATCCTGCTCAGCGTCACCCACATGCCGCTCTCCACCGTGCCGTGGATCATGGGTGTGTTCGGCATTGGCATGACCCTGGGCAACATGGTCATCCCGGTGTTCGCGGACCGCGCGCTCATGCGCACGGCCGGCGCGTTGCTCGTCTGGGCGATTGTCGTCCTGGCGATCTTCCCGTTCACCGCCGGCAACGTGTGGACGCTCGGAATCACCGTGTTCTTCATCGGTTTGGGCGGCGCGCTCGGCACCGTACTTCAGACACGTCTCATGGATGTCGCCGGTGATGCGCAGGCACTTGCCGCTGCACTGAACCATTCCGCGTTCAATACGGCGAATGCGCTCGGTCCCTTCCTCGGTGGCCTCGCGATCGCGAACGGCTACGGCTGGACGTCGCCCGGTTGGGTCGGAAGCGGCCTGGCACTGGGCGGCCTGCTGCTCTGGGCCGTGTCCGTCGCCGTGGAACGAAACAGCGAAGCGCAGGAAGCGGCGCAGGCCTGCTGATCGTCCCGGCGAGTTTCGGCACTCGTCATCGGAGAACTCCTACATCATCGCGCGGGCGTCGCCTAATATGCGCCGCGCAATGTAGGAGGCACGATGATGGACATGACGATCACAGACGCCACACTTCTTCATGAGCTCGACAGACTCGCCTCTTGCACCGGGCGTGACGTAAGCGATCTCGTCACAGAGATTTTGCGCGAACACTTGTGTGCGAGTTCCACACGAATCTCGTCGAATCCCAACGATGCTCCCGGCAGCGCAGCCAAGTTACTCGCCGACATTCGCGCTGATTTCGCGGAGGTTGGCTGGTTGGAACTAGATCTCTCTGACAGTCGTACCCTCCCGTGATCATTCTGGATACGAATGTTCTGTCAGAGCTCACTCGCGAGAAGCCAGACGAGCGTGTTCTGGCATGGGTGCAGGCACAGCGCTCGAGCGACCTTGTTACGACATCCATCACGAAGGCCGAGATATTCTATGGTCTCGAAAACATGGACAGCGGGAAGAAGAGGGACGCCATTACCAACAAGACAGAACGCCTGTTTTCGAAGCATTTCCGCGGGAAGGTTCTCCCGTTCGACGATGGGGCGTCGCGCTGCTATGCGCGAATCGGTGCAGCGGCCACCAAGATAGGATTCTGTCCGGGACGAATGGATACCATGATTGCCTCGATAGCTATTATGACGAAGGCGCGCGTAGCCACTCGAAACGAGAAAGACTTCGTACAGTTTCCGCTTGAGGTGGTGAATCCTTGGGCGATCGCCGTTCCCGTTCCGAACGCAGAAAATAGCGCGTCGTTGGCTACTAATTCGTCTCGGTGCGGATCGATAGTAGTCGATGGCTGAAGCAATGGAAATTACGGACACCGAACTCATCAACGAGCTCGAGAAACTTGGTCACGCCTTTGATCTTGATCGCGATCTCGTTGCAACAGAGATACTGAGGAATTTCTTCCGTCCGAAGTACAAATATTCCCTTATGAATGACTTTCGAAGCCATCTGGGTCTACTCGAGTAGCGGCTTATTTTCCAATGCAGAACGAGCTAAAGATCGCACCGAGCAGATCGTCCGACGAGTAGGTGCCAGTAATTTCACCGAGCGCTTGCTGCGCATGTCGCAACTCCTCGGCAGCCAACTCACCTGCGTGCGCCCCATCCAACGCTTCTGCCGTTCGTTCTAGATGGGCTTCGACCTGTTCAAGCGCTACGACGTGGCGACGACGAGCGCTAAACGCGCCCTCTCCTGCTCCCGCAGTAGCCAGACGGCGGAGCATGTCGCGCAACTCGTCAAGGCCTTCGCCCGTACGGGCCGATAGCCACAAGGTGTCCACACCATCGCCCCTCTTGCGGCGCGCTCGTGTGCCGTGCAGATCGATTTTGTTCACAACCACAATGTGCGCCGAGTGGTTTGGCGTGCCTTCGAAGAAAGCTTGATCGCTTTCCACGTTCCCCTCATCTGTCACAAGGATCGCCACATCGCAGCGCTCAAGCTGCGCACGTGCACGGCGTATACCTTCGCGTTCGACGATGTCGTCGGAGTCACGCAGGCCTGCCGTGTCGGAAAGCTCAAGGGTGACGCCGTCGAGAGTGATCGCTTCGCGAAGCACATCGCGCGTCGTGCCGGCGATGTCGGTAACGATGGCGCGTTCTGCTCCCGCCAGGGCGTTCATGAGGCTGGACTTGCCCGCGTTGGGACGACCGATGATGGCGACGGAGATACCGTCGTTCAGGCGAACGCCACGGCGTGTCTCGACAAGCAGCGCATCCAGGTTCGCGCGCAGGGCGGCGAGCTGTTCGCCGATCACGGGATCGGCGAGGAAGTCGATCTCTTCCTCGGGGAAATCAATCGCCGCTTCGATGTGCACGCGTAAGGCGATCAGCTCGGCGAGAAGGTCATCCACACGCGCGGAAAACACGCCTTCCATCGATCGCAACGCCGCGCGCGCGCCGGCTTCCGACGTCGCACTGACGACATCGGCGACCGCTTCGGCCTGCGCGAGATCGAGCTTGCCGTTGAGAAATGCGCGTTCGGTGAATTCGCCAGGTCGCGCGAGGCGTGCACCGAGCGAGATGCATCGGCGGAGCAGGGCATCGAGCAATACCGCGCTGCCATGGCCTTGTAATTCGAGCACGTGCTCGCCCGTATAGGAGGCTGGCCCGGGGAAGTAGAGCAGGATGCCGCGGTCGATCAGCTCAGCTTGCGCATCACGGAACGCAGCGAAGTGTGCGTAACGAGGCTTCGGCGCACGGCCGAGCATGCTCGCGGCAATCGCCGGGACGAGGGGCCCAGACACACGAACGGCGCCGACTCCCGCCGCGCCTGCGCCGGTGGCGATGGCTGCGATGGTGTCGGCGCCGTGGGTCATCGTGGCTTACGCCGTTTTGGCCTTTTCGTGCGCCCGGTCGACGCTACGGTTGATGTACCACTGCTGGAGCAGGCTGGTCGCACCGTTCACCGTCCAGTAGAGCACCAGGCCCGACGGGAAGAAGGCGAAGAAGACGCCGAAGATCAGCGGCATCACCTTCATCATCTTGGCCTGGGTCGGATCCATGCCGGCGGTAGGCATCATGCGCTGGGTGAGCAGCGTGACCAGGAAGTACAGCACCGGCAGAACGTAGAACGGATCCGGCGCGGAGAGATCGTGGATCCAGCCGAAGAACGGCGCGTGGCGCAGCTCGATCGACTCGGACAGCACGCGGAGCAGGCCGATGAAGATCGGGAAGGTGATCAGGATGGGCAGGCAGCCTGCCATCGGGTTCACCTTCTCCTTCTTATACAGCTCCATCATGGCCTGCTGCATCTTCATGCGGTCGTCGCCGTACCGCTCCTTCAGTGCCTGCACGCGCGGCTGGAGCTTGCGCATGCGGGCGCCCGAACGGAACTGGGCATCGGTGAGCTTGTACAGCGCGGCCTTGATCAGCAACACCAGCAGGATGATCGCGACACCCCAGTTACCGCTGATGGCGTGCAACTGCGAAAGCAGCCAGTGCAGCGGCGTGGCGATGATCTTCAGCCAACCGTAGTTGGCCGTGAGGTCAAGGCCCGGCGCGATCGCATCGAGCGTGCCCTGCAGGCGCGGACCCACATACAGGCGCGCCACGCTATCGACGGCCTGGCCCGGCGCGACCGACAGCGCGGGGCCGAAGGCACGCACGAGGTAGCGCGGCGTCGCAGAGTTCGGATCGACGATGCTGCTGCTATAGGTGACGTTCTCGTCGGCCGGCGGAATCCAGGCAACGAGGAAGTAGTGCTGCAGCATGCTGATCCAGCCGCCGGTGATGGCGCGGTTCAGCGGATTCTTCTGGAAATCGGGGAACAGCATCGATTCGAACTTCGTATCGGGGCTGTACCAGCCGGCGCCGAAGAAGCTGTGCTGGGCCGGGTCGGTGTATGACTTGAACCAGCTGACCTTCTCAGCCGGTGCGCGCTGTAGCTGCTGGTAGGCGTTACCCGTCCAGGTGGCCTGCGAGCCGTTGTCGATGCGCTGGTCAAGGTCAACCACGTAATCCATGCGCTTCAACGTGTAGCGCTTGGTGACCTTCACACCCGAGGGGTCGGTCCAGGTCAGGTCGAGGCTGACGGACTTCTCGCCGTCGGCGAGCACGGCCTGGGTCTTCTCGGCGTGGAAGAGGGCGCGGTGGTCCGGCGCGGCACCCGTGTTGCTGACCAGGCCATCCTGCGCGGCGAAGAAGGTCTTCGCATCGTCATCAAGGAGGCGCACCGGCGGCGGGGTCGGATCCTTACGGGTAACCGGCTGGTTCGGGTAGTAGAGGAGCTCCGAACGGATGACGCTGCCGCCACGGGTATCGATGGTCAGGCGCAGCACATCGTTCTGCAGGGTGACCAGCTCGGCCTTGCCGGCAGGCGCTGCGGCGGTATCGGCCGGAACGTTGGCCGTGCCGGCCGCACCGGGGACGCTGCCATCGGCGGCAGGCTTGCCATCGACCTGGGCGGCGGCGGGAGCGGCAGGTGCCGGCTTCGGGCCGTAATCCTGCTCCCACTGTGTCCACAGCACGTACGCCACGAACATGAGCGCAAAGAAGAGAAGCGTACGCGTTTGATTCATTAGCTTAAGCCAGATCCGTTAGGCACCGCGGCCGATATAAGGACGGGAAGGCGGGCGGGAAAGAGGTCAACGCGCGATTGTGCCGTCGGCACCCTCGCGCTTCAACGGCTTGATGCGACGGAGGAGGGTATCGAGCTCCGCGAGAAGGGCGGCACCGGGTACCTCGACCGCGCTGTCGCGGGCCATGACGAGGATATCGACGGGCGGCAGATCGGGCCGGGCGCGGCGAAACGCCTCACGCGCAAGGCGCTTGATCCGGTTGCGGTCGACGGCGCGCTTGGAACAGCGCTTGGAGATCGCCAGGCCAAGCCGGGCGGTACCTGCCGCATTATTTCCGAAGCGCAAAAGAAAACAGCGGCCGCCGAGGCGACCGCTGACATTTCGCAAGGCTGCGAAGTCGGCGGCGCGGCGTAGCCGCGCATCGCGCGGCAAGGCTGCGGCTCGCACGACCGGCGAACCGATTACGGGATCAGGCGCTTGCGACCCTTCGCGCGGCGCGCGTTCAGGATCTTGCGGCCGTCGGCCGTGGCCATGCGAGCACGGAAACCGTGGGTGCGCGCGCGCTTGAGCTTGCTGGGCTGGAAAGTACGCTTCATGGCGCTTACATCCGGGTGAAGATTGAAGTTGGCCTGCAAGTATGCGTGACAATCCCGAAGGATGTCAACTGGTTGGCAAGCGGATGACAGCAGGTGCCGGGCGGGGCGTACACCGAGGGAGGGGTGGAAGGCTGGTAGACTTCATCGTCCACCCCGCGCGCAAGCGCCCCTTTACGCTGTGGCAAAGAATACCCGATGAGTGATCTCTGGAGGCGCTGTCTCGAGCGTCTTGATGGCGAATTGAGCCCCGAAGACGTCCATACCTGGCTCATGCCCTTGCAGGCCAGGGAGGACGGCACGGGCCTGTACCTGTACGCCCCGAACCCGTATTCGCTTGATACGGTGCGCAACCAGTTCCTGGTTCGGATCGAAGCGATCATCGAACACCTGGCCGGCCACCCCCTGCCCGTGCGTCTGGAGGTGGGTTCCCACGGCGGCCGCCCGGCACCTGCGCGACCGGCCTCGTCGGTGGCGGCCAGCACACCTGCGCCGGCCCATGCGCACGCCCCCGCGCCCGCCATGCATATGCCATCCGCACCGGAGCCGCCACACCAGCACAACCTGGATCCGCACTACACGTTCGAAACGTTCGTGGAGGGCAAATCCAACCAGCTGGGCAAGGCCGCGGCCATGCAGGTCGCGATGAACCCTGGCCGCGCGTACAACCCACTCCTTCTCTATGGCGGTACGGGCCTGGGTAAGACGCATCTTATGCATGCCGCCGGCAACCTGCTGTTGCAGAACAATCCCGAGGCGAAGGTGCTCTACCTGCGCTCGGAGCAGTTCGTCAGCGGCATGGTGAAAGCGCTGCAGCAGAAGAACATGGATGACTTCAAGCGCCGCTTCCGCTCGGTGGATGCGCTGCTGATCGACGATATCCAGTTCTTCGCCGGCAAGGACACGACGCAGGAAGAGTTCTTCCATACGTTCAATGCGCTGTTCGAAGCCAAGCAGCAGATCATCCTTACCTGCGACCGCTACCCGAAGGAACTGGACAAGCTTGAGCCGCGATTGAAATCGCGCCTGGGTTGGGGGTTGTCGGTAGCGATCGAGCCACCGGATTTCGAGACGCGCGCCGCCATTCTCCTTTCCAAGGCGGCGGACAAGGACATGGCATTGTCGGAAGACGTGGCGATGCTGCTCGCGCGCCGCATCCGCTCGAACGTGCGTGACCTGGAAGGCGCACTCAACACGCTTGCGGCGCGTGCGAACTTCTACCGCCGCGACATCACCACCGATTTCGCGGAAGAAACGCTGCGCGACCTGCTCAATACCCACGCGCAGGCCGTGACCGTGCCCAACATCCAGAAGACGGTGGCCGATTACTACCAGGTACGCCTGTCCGATCTGCTCTCCAAGCGCCGTGTGCGCTCCCTGGCGCGCCCGCGCCAGGTGGCCATGGCCTTGTCCAAGGAACTGACCGAACACAGCCTGCCGGAGATTGGCGAGGCATTTGGCGGCCGTGACCACACCACGGTGCTCCACGCGTGCCGGACGATCCGCGGTTTCTGTGAGAAAGATGTGCGTATGCGCCAGGATTGGGAACAGCTGATCCGTATCTTGACGGGCTGAGAACCTGTGGATAATAGGTGGGTGACCTGAGGACGGTTTCAGGCCTCAAAGTTATCCACAACGAGCCCACACGAAACCGTCGCTTCAAGCCAGTTGATATAAAGCCGTAGGTAACTGAAAAGTAAGATGAAATCGGACTTTTCAAGATATCCACCGGCCTAACTACTACCACTATAAAATCTTTAAAACCTTAAAAGCAGGAGTAGGGGACGCATGCAATTCAGCATCCAGAGGGAAGTACTGCTCAAACCCCTGCAGCAAGTCGTGGGCGTCGTTGAGCGTCGCCAGACGCTTCCCGTGTTGGCGAACCTCCTGGTGCGCGCCTCCGGTAGCGAGGTGAAATTCACCGGCACCGACCTCGAAGTTGAGATGGTCGCGACCACTGACGCCGACGCCGTGCAGGAAGGCGAGATCACCATTCCCGCACGCAAGCTGTTCGACATCGTTCGTGCGTTGCCCGATGGCGCGAAGATCGACCTGAAGCTCAATGGCGACCGTATTGCGCTCAACGCCGGCCGTAGCCGTTTCACGCTGGCCACGCTGCCGGCCTCTGAGTTCCCGACCATCGACGAAATCGAGCTGGTCGAGCGGGTGACGCTGCCGGAAGAAGTGCTGCGCGACCTGATGGAACGCACCGCGTTCGCCATGGCGAACCAGGATGTCCGTTATTACCTCAACGGCATGCTGCTCGATTTGCAGGAACACACGCTGCGCTGCGTAGCCACCGATGGCCATCGCCTGGCCCTCAAGGAAACGCGTCTCGAGAGCTCCGTGTCGGCACGCCGGCAGATCATCATTCCCCGCAAGGGCGTGAATGAGCTGATCGGCCTGTTCGAATCGGGTGAGGGCACGGTGGAGCTCGAGTTTGGCCGCAACCACCTGCGCGTTCGCCGCGGTGGTGTGCAGTTCACCTCGAAGCTGATCGACGGCCGTTTCCCGGACTACGAAGCGGTGATTCCGCTCGGCGCCGACAAGACCGCCACGATCGAGCGCGACGTGCTGCGCAGCGCCCTGCAGCGCGCCGCGATCCTCTCCAACGAGAAGTACCGCGGCGTGAAGCTGGAACTGCAGCCGGGCCACATCAAGATCGTCGCCCACAACCCGGAGCAGGAAGAAGCCCAGGAAGAAGTGGAAGCCGAGACCGGAGTCAGCGACCTGGCCGTGGGCTTCAACGTGGGCTACCTGCTGGATGCGCTTGGGGCACTGCGTGGCGAGAAGGTTCGTCTCAACCTGCGCGATGCACAGTCCAGCTGCCTGCTGCAGGAAGAGGGCAACGATGAAGCTCGCCACGTGGTGATGCCGCTTCGCCTCTGACGGCCCAACGCTGTAAAGTTCGGCCCACGACGCCGGGGATGTCTTCGACACCCCGGCGTTGTTCGTTCTGGCACGGGTAAAGGCGGGGAATGAAGTTCGAGTCGTTGCGAATCGCGGGTCTGCGTTGCCTGGAAGGCGTGTCGATTACGCCTGCGCCCGGCATCAGCGTTTTCGTGGGTGCTAACGGCGCTGGCAAGACGAGCGTTCTCGAGGCCGCCTATCTGCTCTCCCACGGTCGCTCGTTTCGAGCGGGTTCGCGGGATGTGCTGCTGAAGCGGGGTGCTTCGGCTCTCTCGGTGTTCGCAGAGGTGAGTTCTGCCGACGGGCGTGCGAGGCGTCTCGGCTTGGGCAGGGAGGGCGCCCGTTGGCAGGCGCGGGTCGATGGCGATGCCGTGTCACTCGGTGCATTGGTCCAGGAGTGCGCAGTGGTCTGTTTCGAACCTGGCTCGCATGATTTGATCGCTGGAGGCTCGGAGGAGCGGCGGCAGTTCCTCGACTGGGGTTTGTTCCACGTGGAACATGGCTTCGTGAATCAGTGGCGCAGGTATCAGCGGGCACTCAAACAGCGGAATGCCTTGCTACGCAGCGGTGGGCCTCTGAATCCGGGTCTCATCGAGCCCTGGGAATCCGAGCTGTCCTCGTCCGGCGAAGGCCTCTCCGCCTACCGCAAAGCTTATTTGGACCGTTTGCTTCCCCATATCCAGGCTTTCATGGGAAACGTGCTCCCAGAGCTGGGCGAGTTCACCATCCGCTACAAGCCAGGCTGGGACGAGACGAGTGACCTCGCTACGACACTATTTGAACGCAGGGGGCGCGATCTGGCTCGGGGACACACGACTGCTGGGCCGCACCGCGCTGACTTTTCTGTCGCTTTCGAGCACGCGCCGTTGCGGGAGCACCTATCCCGCGGCCAGGAGAAGCTTTGCGCCCTGGCATGCCTGCTCGGCCAGGCGTCGCTGCACGCCGAGATACGCGGCGAGTGGCCCGTGGTCTGCCTCGACGACCTTGCTTCTGAGCTGGACCGTACCCATCAAGAGTGGGTGGTCGCTCAATTGATGGGCCGCGATGTCCAGGTGCTGGTGACCGGTACCGAGGTTCCGCACGCTCTTTCCGACCAACCCGTCACTGTGTTCCACGTGGAACAGGGTGCCGTGACGGCTTTGCTATAATCGACCTACTGTCCTGGCGCCGCGTCCTTCGCGCGCCGGGGCCTCCTGCGTCATTACCAGGCCTCGCATGAACGAACCTCTCGATCCGACCAACTCGAACGCCTACGACTCCGGCAGCATCAAGGTCCTGAAGGGCCTGGAAGCGGTGCGTAAGCGCCCCGGCATGTACATCGGCGATACCGATGACGGCACCGGTCTGCACCACATGGTGTTCGAGGTGGTCGACAACGCCATCGACGAAGCCCTGGCGGGTTTCTGCGACTACGTGACGGTCACGATCCATCAGGACGATACGGTGAGCGTGGCCGACAACGGCCGCGGCATCCCGGTCGATACCCACCCGGAAGAGGGCAGGTCCACGGCCGAAGTGGTCATGACCGTGCTGCATGCCGGCGGTAAGTTCGACGCCAACTCCTACAAGGTGTCCGGCGGCCTGCACGGCGTGGGCGTCTCGGTCGTCAATGCGCTCAGCGAGAAGCTGTGGCTGACGATCTGGCGTGATGGCAAGGAATGGAACCAGCAGTACGCGCATGGTGAGCCGCTCGCTCCCATCGCCGCCACGCAGGACACCTCGCGCCGCGGCACGATGGTGCGCTTCCTCCCCAGCAAGCTCACCTTCACCAACAACACCGAGTTCCACTACGACATTCTCGCCAAGCGCCTCCGCGAGCTGGCGTTCCTGAACTCGGGCGTCACGATCGAACTGGTGGACGAGCGTAACGAGCGCAAGGACATCTTTGCCTACGAGGGCGGCATCAAGTCCTTCGTGCAGCACCTGGCGCAGCTGAAGACGGCCCTGCATCCCACGGTCATCAGCTTCAGCTCGTTCTCCGAGGGCATCACCGTCGAACTGGCCATGCAGTGGACGGATGCGTACCAGGAAACGATGTTCTGCTTCACGAATAACATTCCGCAGCGTGACGGCGGCACCCACCTCACGGGCTTCCGTGCGGCGCTGACCCGCACCCTGCAGAACTACATCGAGAAGGAAGGCATCGCCAAGAACGCCAAGGTCGCGCTTTCCGGCGACGACATGCGCGAAGGCGTCATCGCGGTTCTCTCGGTGAAGGTGCCCGATCCGAAGTTCTCCTCGCAGACCAAGGACAAGCTGGTTTCCAGCGAGGTGAAGACGGCGGTGGAGCAGGTCGTCAACGACAAGCTTGCCGAGTTCCTGCTCGAGAACCCGAACGAAGCCAAGGCCATCGCCTCCAAGGCCGTCGACGCGGCTCGCGCTCGCGAGGCCGCCCGCAAGGCGCGCGAGATGACCCGCCGCAAGGGGGCGCTGGATATTGCCGGCCTGCCGGGCAAGCTCGCCGATTGCCAGGAAAAGGATCCGGCCCTGTCCGAACTGTTCCTGGTCGAGGGTGATTCCGCAGGTGGCTCCGCCAAGCAGGGCCGCAACCGCCGCACGCAGGCCGTGCTGCCGCTGAAGGGCAAGATCCTCAACGTCGAGAAAGCTCGCTTCGACAAGATGATCTCCTCCGCCGAAGTCGGCACGCTGATCACCGCGCTTGGCACCGGCATCGGCAAGGACGAGTACAACCCGGACAAGCTGCGCTACCACCGCATCATCATCATGACCGACGCGGACGTGGATGGCTCGCACATCCGCACGCTGCTGCTCACCTTCTTCTACCGGCAGATGCCGGAGCTGATCGAGCGCGGCCACGTCTACATTGGCCTGCCGCCGCTGTACAAGGTGAAGCAGGGCAAGCAGGAGCTGTACATCAAGGACGACAGCGTCCTGAACGACTTCCTGATTTCGAGCGCGGTCGACAATGCGTCGCTCGAGCCGGAAGAGGGTGCGCCGGGCATCGGCGGCGAAGCGCTCGAAAAGCTGCTGCGCGACTACCAGACCGCGCTCGACCAGATCGAACGCATGTCGCACCGGTTCGATACCTCGGTCCTCACCGCGATGATCGAGCACACGCCGCTGGACGAAGGCTTCTGGAAGGACGCTGGTGCCATGCAGGGCTGGCTCGACGGCATCGCCAAGCGCCTTAGCGCGAGCGGTCTCGGCAAGCCCACGTACGCGCTGCGCTTCCGCCCAGCATTGAACGAGCAGGGTGCCGCGGTAGAAGTGGAGCGGATGCAGCATGGCCTGAGCCACACCTGGATCATGCCGCAGGTGTTCTTCGGCGGTAGCGACTACCGCGCGATCGCCACCATCTCGACCCAACTCGCCGAGCTCAGCCTGAAGCCTGGTGCGGTCGTCCGTCGTGGCAACGGCTCGCGCGGCGTCACCAGCTTCGCCGATGTACGCAACTGGCTGCTCGATGAGGCCAAGAAGGGCCGCACCATCCAGCGATTCAAGGGCCTGGGCGAAATGAACCCCGAGCAGCTGTGGGAGACCACGGTGAACCCGGAAACGCGCCGCATGCTCCAGGTGGGCATCGAGGACGCGGTGGCCGCCGACCAGATGTTCTCCATGCTCATGGGTGAAGCCGTCGAGCCGCGTCGCGACTTCATCGAGTCCAATGCGCTGAAGGTTGCCAACCTGGATATCTGATTCGATCCAGAGACATGGCGAAAACCGTCGAAACGCCCGGCCGTCGAAAGACCGCCGGGCGTTTTTTTGCTCGCAACGTTCGCCCGCGTAGGGTGGATCGAAAATGGATTTTCAAGGGCCAAAAATCACCCTAAATCGGTCAGCGCCAACATTCTTCTAACAAGTCATTGTTTTGACTCTTGTTTTTTGTGGCGCTGCGACTTGTTCTTAGGAATCAAATCAGGGTAACCTCTGTAGTCCCCCGGAGCACCGCCGTGTGCGACGACTCCTTCAACCGAGGTCAGTCAATGAAACAGGGTTTCTTCAACAAGATGGCGCTCGCTACGGCGATCGCACTTTCCCTCACCAGCGCCGTTGTCGTTGCTAAAGACAAGCCGGCCGATGCCAAGAAGGAAGTGCTGTACCCGAATGCCACTCGTCAGGAACCCAAGCTCGACCTGAAGAGCGAGAAGGACCAGAAGGCCATCAACGAGGGCCTCGATGCCGCCAATAACGGCGACAACGACAAGGCCGTGCAGCTGCTCACTCCGCTGGCCGATGGTTCGGGCACGAGCAGCAAGTACGCCCAGGCGCTCGCACTGCAGGGCCTTGCCAACATCAAGTACAACGCTGGCGACGTGAAGGGCGCCATCGTGCAGCTGAAGCAGGCGCTCGATATCGGCGTCCTGCCGAACGACACCTACTTCCAGCTGAAGTACATGTACACCCAGTTTCTCGTTGCCGATGAGCAATACGCCCCGGCTCTTCAGTCGCTGCATGAGTGGCGCGACCAGGGCAAGAAGGAAACCGCGGATTCGTACGGCCTCGAGGGCAACATCGATTACCGTCTCGAGAAGTACCCGGAAGCCATCGCCGCGCTGACCAAGGCGAAGTCGATGCCGGATGCCAAGCCGCAGGCGTCGTGGGACCAGATCCTGATGGCCAGCTACTCGGAGACCGGCCAGGGCGACAAGGCCGCCGCCATGGCGTCGGATGAGCTGCAGAAGAACCCGAACGACTCCACGGCGCTGAACAACGCGTCCTCGGCCCTCATCCAGGCACAGAAGTACCCGGAAGCCATCGCCCTGATGGAGAAGGCGCATGCCGCCGGCGCCATCAAGGACGAGAAGCAGTACGTGAACTTCGCCAAGATCTACCTGATCGACGGCCAGGAAAACGAAGCGCGCCAGAAGGGCAACGCCGTCAAGGCGGCCGCCATCATCAAGGAAGGCATGGACAAGGGTGTGGTCCAGAAGACGGGCGACAACTACAACCTGCTGGCCGACTCCTACATCACCGCGGACGACATGAACGGCGCGACCAACGCGCTGAACGAAGCCGTCAAGGTGGCGACCAACGGCGAGCCGGCACTCAAGCTCGCCCGGGTCAACCTCCAGGAAAACAAATACGCCGCTGCCGAAAAGGCTGCGACGGACGCCATCAGCAAGGGCGTGCAGCATAAGGGCCAGGCCTATATGGTGCGCGCGGAAGCCAAGCGTGGTCAGAAGAACAAGCAGGGTGCTATCGCGGACATGAAGCTCGCGGCCCAGGACCCTGAAACCTCTGCCAAGGCCAACGCCTGGTTGAAAACCGCAGGTAATCAGTAAGGCCTTGTAAAGTGCCGGAAGGGGGTCTTGTGGCTTGCCATAAATCTTCCCTTCAGGCGCTATACAAACGCCATATGCTGGTGTAACTTGCATATTTTCCGCTTGCAAAAACCCGCGTTCAGGCAATGTGTAACGCCGAGCGCCGGGAAGCAGCGGGCTCACTTCCGCTTGATTAGCTCTTGATAGTGACTGATGGCCTCAAGTAACGAATCAACCGGCCAAGCGCCGTTCAGTTGGGGGCGCACAAGTGCGTTGGCTGTTGCCATCGCGCTGCACTCGTTCGCTTTCCTCCTGCTGGTAGCGCCCATGGCGCCGCCTAAGCAGGCAGAAAAGAAAACGGATAAGGTGGTCCAGGTCGACTTTATCGAACCGCCGCCGCCGCCCCCGCCTCCCCCGCCGCCGCCGCCGGAACCCCCCAAGCAGCCGCCGCCGAAAATTATTCAGCAGGTGAAACCGCCACCGACACCGCCGCCGCCGGCTCCGCCGCCGCCGGCAGTTGAAGAGGCGAGCACGAATGCCGTTCCGGCACCGCCTCCGGCGCCTCCCGCGCCTCCGGCACCGCCGGCGGATATCGCGCCTAGCGAAAATCTGTCGTACCGTCAGCGCAACCCGCCAAAGTACCCGCCGCAGGCGGTTCGCCAGCGGCATGAAGGTACGGTGGTACTTCTGGTCCTCGTGGCTGTCGACGGTACGCCGAAAGACATCCAGATCGACCAGTCGAGCGGTTTCCGCGAACTGGACAAGGCAGCGCAGGATGCGGCCAGGAACTGGCGATTCAACCCGGGCAAGCGAGGCGGTCAGGCCGTCGAAGGCTATGCACGTGTCCCCGTTACGTTCAACCTAAACCAGCTGTAAGCCCCCACGGCTTATAACTTTTAAGTTCACGCTTGACTTCCCAAGGGTAGCGTTATGTTGCAAGACACCTCCGCTCAGCCTGCTTCGCCAGGTAACTCCAATGCCGATGCCCTGAAGCAGATGGGCTTCGACCACCTCATTCACAACTTCGACTTCCTCGGTTGGATTGTGTTCGTGGTGCTGGTCGCGATGTCCGTGCTCTCGTGGTACTTCATCGTCGCCAACTTCATCCGTAACAGCCTGGTGCGTTCGCGCGCCGACAAGGTGATCCAGGGCTTCTGGAACACCGCGTCGACCCAGGAAGCCATCCGCATGCTCGAAGAGCAGCCGAAGGGCGAACCGTTCTCGAAGATCGCACTCGACGCCGCTTCGGCCGTTGCGCATCACCAGGCAGCTGCCGGTGGTCGCCTCGCCGAGACCCTGTCGCGTTCGGAGTTCATCGACCGCGCCCTGCGCCAGGCCGTGGCTCGCGAGAGCCTGCGCCTCGAAGGCGGCCTGACCCTGCTCGCCACGGTCGGTTCGTCGGCCCCGTTCATCGGTCTGCTCGGTACGGTGTGGGGTATTTACCACGCGCTGATCGGCATCGCCGCTTCGGGTTCGGCTTCGATGGATAAGGTCGCAGGTCCGGTGGGTGAAGCTCTGATCATGACCGCGTTCGGTCTGTTCACCGCTATCCCGGCCGTGCTCGCGTACAACTTCTTCATGCGCTCGAACCGCCTGACCTACGCCCAGTTCGACGAATTCGCGCATGACCTGCACGACTTCTTCGCCACCGGCGCCCGTGTCGAAGGCACGAAGTAATCCGCGAGAGGAATTGACCCATGGCTATGAGCAGCGGGGGCAACTCCGGTGGGCCGATGTCGGAAATCAACGTCACGCCGCTAGTCGACGTGATGCTGGTTCTCCTGATCATCTTCATGATCACGGCACCGCTGATGTCCCATAAGGTCCAGATCGATCTGCCGAAGGCTAATCCGAACGTTAAGGATGACACCCCGGTGGAGCCGATGGATCTCGCGGTCAAGCCGGACGGTACGTACTTCCTCAATGACAACGAAGTCACTGAGGCTGAGTTGAAGCAGCAGTTCGCAATCAGTGCCGCCAAATCCCCGCAGCCGGAACTTCAGATCCGTGCTGATCGCACCACCGAGTACAAGGTGGTGAAGAAGATCCTTGGCGACGCCAAGGAAGCGGGCATGGTCCACGTCGGCTTCATGTCGACTGGCAAGGAGTAACGAACATGGCTTTCAGCTCTGGTAACTCTGGTGGCCCGATGTCGGACATCAACGTCACGCCGCTCGTCGACGTGATGCTGGTGCTCCTGATCATCTTCATGATCACGGCTCCGATGCTGTCGCATAAGATCAAGATCGATCTGCCGCAGCCGAATCCGAACATCGTCAACCCAGAAAATCCGCCGGATCCGATCCGTCTGCAGATTCGCCAGGATGGCTCGCTGTACTGGAACGACACGCCGGTCGACGAACTGGGCCTTCGCGCCCAGATCGCGGTGGTCGCCCAGCAGTCGAACCAGCCGGAACTGCAGATCGATGCGGACGATTCGGTTCAGTACGAGGTCGTGGCTCGCGTGCTTTCTGACGCGAAGGGCCAGGGCCTGACCAAGATCGGCTTCGTTAACGCGCAGTAACCGATCTGGTCTGTCCGGTAAGACTAAAAACCCCGCCTCACGGCGGGGTTTTTTTATGTGCGTCGTAGTGTGGATTGCGGTCACCGCACGGCCACGAATCCTGCGCAGATCATTTGTAGGAGCGCGCTTGCGCGCGATAGCTATTACTTCAGGATATCGAGGTAAGCACGAACGGTAGTGGCGAGCCCTTGGTAAAGCGCCTCACCAATCAAGGCATGCCCGATCGATACTTCGGCAAGGCCCGGAATCGCGGCCTTGAACGTACCCAGGTTCGCCTGGCTGAGGTCGTGCCCCGCATTAACCGCCAGCCCCGCCTGCTGTGCACGACGAGCCGTGTCGGCAAAGGCTGCGAGCTCGGCGCGCGCATCGCCATCGTGGAACGCCTGCGCATAAGGCCCGGTGTAGAGTTCGATACGCTCGATGCCGATCGCCTTCGCCTCGGCAAAGCCTTCGCCGCCGGCGTCGACAAACACGCTTACCCGGCAGCCGATTTCGCGAAACGCGGCGACGACAGGCTTGAGCGTTTCGATGTCCTTCGTCAGGTCGAAACCATGATCGGACGTGATCTGGCCATCGCCATCGGGCACCAGCGTGACCTGGTTCGGCTTCACCTCGCGGCACAGCTCAATAAGGCCAGGGTAGGCACCGCGCGCGCCGGCGAACGGATTGCCTTCGATGTTGTATTCCACGCGCCCGCGCAACAAACCAGCCAGCGTTCGCACGTCGGCCGGCGTGACATGGCGCATATCGGGACGGGGGTGGACGGTGAGTCCGCCACAGCCTGCATCGATGCAGGTATTGGCCGCGGTGGCGATATCCGGTTCGTTGCCACCCCGGGAATTGCGCAGCACGGCGATCTTGTTCAGGTTTACGCTGAGTAGGGTCATCGACGGTCCAAAAAAATGCGCACGTCACCAAGCGCGACGTGCGCAATGACTGTCGTCCCAGCATAACGCGCCACATCCCTGTGGCGCACTCCACGGCTCACACACACACGCTAACTTCGACACGCCCAGGGGCGGAAAGGTTCAAAGCGGAAATGTGAAGACGCGAACTGAACGCGGCTCACCGCGCCACGCGACCGAGCCAACCAGCCCCGCTTCCAAGGGCACCTGGGCCACCCGCCAGGCCTCGGCCGGTCCCACGTCGCCATCGAAAGAACGCGGGGCAAGGTACGAGCCATCGGGCGCGAATGCCACGCGATGCAACCCGTACGAAAGGCCACCCCCATGGGCTTTCAAAACGGCCTCCTTGGCCGTCCAAAGCGCGAGGAACGCGCCGAGCACATGCACGTCGCCAAGGCCCTGCAGCCACGCGGTCTCATCGGGGGCGAAGAACCGCCGGGCGAGCTCGATCGCCCTCGCCCGGGGGCGCACCCGTTCCACGTCCACGCCTACTTCAAAGCCGACAGGACCACGCCCCACGGCAAACAGTGCCGTATCCTGGCTGTGCGACCAGCTGAAACCGAGCATGCCGGCGGCACCGGGGAAATGCGGCTTGCCGTGCTCACCCCGAGCCACCTCGGGCGCATCCGGCCCGGCATAGGCGGCAAGCAGTGTCCGGAACGGCGCCGCCTCGGCGGCATCGGTGGACCAGGGCAATCGCCAGACATGGATCTCGGCGTGGGGAAGGTTGGGGACGGCGAAGGGCATTCCCCCATGCTAGCCTGAGCCCGTGTCGGACAGGGACCCCCACTCGTGATTGCAGGCTGGCTCTTGCTGCTGGTGGCCTTGCTGTACGTCGGCCTTTTATTCGGGATCGCGTACCTCGGCGACCGCCGCCCGCTGTACCCTCGCCAGCCGCGCCTGCGCCCGCTGGTGTACAGCCTTGCGCTCGCGGTTTACTGCTCGTCGTGGACCTTCTACGGTGCCGTGGGTACAGCGGCCCGGTCAGGCCTGGCCTATCTGCCGATCTATCTCGGCCCGCTGCTGTTGTTCGTGTTTGGCTTTGGCCTGCTCGAGCGCCTGGTGCTCGTGGCGCGCGAACGCAACATCACCTCGATCGCCGACTTTATCGCCGCGCGTTTTGGCAAGTCGCACGGGCTGGCCGCCCTCGTCGCGATCATCGCGGTGGTGGCGATCATTCCGTACATCGCCCTGCAGTTCAAAGCGGTGGCCATGTCGTTCAGCGTGCTGGGCGATGGCTCGAGCTGGTGGTTCGGTGACACGGCGCTGTGGTGTGCCGCCCTCCTCGCTGTGTTCGCCATCCTGTTCGGCACGCGCAACATCGATGCGACGGAGCACCACCACGGCATGATGCTCGCGGTGGCCGTGGAATCGCTGGTGAAGCTGCTGGCGTTCGTCGGCATCGCGGTGTACGCGTATCTTCACGGCCCGGGGATCGTCGAGACCGTTCGCGCCCCCGTGCAGCAGATCGAACAAGGCAGCATGCCGCCGGGTTTCGTGGCGCAAACCCTGCTCGCGTTCTGCGCCATGTTCTGCTTGCCGCGGCAGTTCCAGATCGGTGTGGTCGAGTGCGAGGACCCGCGCGACCTGCGCAAGGCGCGCTGGCTCTTTCCTATCTACATGGTGCTGATCTCGGTAGGTGTGCTCCCCATCGTTAGTGCCGGGCTGGGCCTGCCGTCGGTCACGGCTCGCCACGTGGATGCGTGGGTGTTGAACCTGCCCATCGCGCTGGGCGACCACGCGATGGCGCTCATCGCCTTCATTGGCGGGTTCTCGGCCGCCACGGGCATGGTCATCGTCGCCGCGGTGGCGCTCGCCACCATGATCAGCAACGACCTGGTGATGCCGGCGTTGCTGCGCATCCGTCGCCTTGGCCTGGAGCAACGCGGCGATGTCTCGCACCTCGTCCTCGCGATCCGGCGCATTGCGATCATCGGCCTGGCCGCGATGGCCTACCTGTACTACCGCGTCATCGCCGACGCCGAGAACCTGGCGGCGACCGGCCTGCTCTCGTTTGCCGCCGTGGCGCAGTTCGCCCCGGCCATCGTCTCCGCCCTCTACTGGCGGGGTGCGAGCCGGGTCGGCGTGTACGTCGGCCTCATCGCTGGCTTCGCGACCTGGGCCTACACCCTGCTCCTGCCAGCTATGACACGCGCCGGCTGGATCGCCAGTGCGTGGGTGGATCATGGCCCGTTCGGGCTCGGCTGGTTAAAGCCCAACGAGCTGTTCCACCTTACCGGTTGGGAGCCGGTTACCCACGGTACGTTCTGGTCGCTGCTGATCAACGTGTCGTGCCTGGTCTTCATCTCCCTGCGCTTCCGGCCGAGCGTCGCGGAACGGTTGCACGCGGCGCTGTTCGTCGACCCGTTCGTGCGCAGCGTCAGTGGCGCCGGCGATTGGCGTGGACGCGTGACAGTGCGCGACCTGGGCACGATCGCCGGACGCATCGTCGGCGACCGGGTCACCCAGCGCGCCTTTCACGAATACGGCCAACGCCACGGCGTGACGCTCTCCCCCACCGATTCCGCCGACCGGCCGCTCATCCAGTTCACCGAGCGCCTGCTGGCGAGCGCCGTCGGTGCGGCGAGTGCGCGGCGTATTCTCATGGGTGCGTTGAGCGGTACGGGTCTCGATATCGCCGAAGCCATGGCGCTCATGGACGAAGCCTCGCAGGAGCTGCGCTTCAACCGCGAACTCCTTTCAACCACGCTGGAAAACGTATCGCAAGGCATCAGCGTGGTGGATGGTGACATGCGCCTGGTCGCGTGGAACCGCCGCTATCTTGAGTTGTTCGACTACCCCGAAGGCATGGTGTACGTGGGCTTGCCCGTCGCCGACCTTATTCGCTGGAATGCGGAGCATGGCGAGTGCGGGCCAGGCGAGGTCGATGAACACGTGGGTAAGCGCATACGTTACATGCGCGCGGGCTCACCGCATCTTTTCCAGCGTGTTCGCCCCGATGGCACGGTGATCGAAATGCGCGGCCGCGCGCTCCCTGGCGGCGGTTTCGTTACTACCTTCACCGACGTCACGGCGTACAAGCACGCTGAGCTCGCACTCATTGAAGCGAACGAAACGCTCGAGCAACGCGTTGCGGATCGCACCGCCGAACTCTCCGAAGCGCTCGATGCGACGGCTATCGCGCGCCGCGAAGCGGAAGCGGCTAACGCATCGAAAACGCGTTTTCTCGCCGCCGCGAGCCACGATTTGTTGCAGCCCCTTAATGCGGCTCGCCTGTTCACGTCCGCGTTGCGTCAACATCCCGGCCTTGATGGCGATGCGACACAGCTCGCCGAACGTATCGACGCATCGTTCCGCGCCGCGGAAGACTTGCTGGACGCACTGCTCGATGTCTCGCGCCTGGATGCCGGCAGCTACCGGCCCGAACTCGCGCCGTTTGCCCTCGCCGACCTGTTCGATTCCTTGCGACAACAGTTCGCCGTCGTCGCCGAACAGCGCGGCCTCACGCTGCACGTTGTTCCGACCACCGTCGCAGTTCGTTCGGATGCTCAGCTGCTCCGCCGCATCGTCGCTAACTTCCTCTCGAACGCGCTGCGTTACACGAGATCCGGTGGTGTCGTACTCGGTGCACGCCGTGACGGAAAAGACATACGCATCGAGGTGTGGGACAGCGGCCCCGGCATCGCGACGGAACAGCAAGCGCGCATCTTCGGCGAGTTCCAACGGATCGACCGGCCATCACCCTGGGGCGAGAAGGGCCTGGGGTTGGGCCTCTCCATCTGCGATCGCCTGTCAGGCATCCTCGGCCACCGGCTCGGCTTGCGCTCGCGTGTTGGCCACGGCAGTTGCTTCAGCATCAGCGTACCGCGCGCGGAAGCCACGGCGCGTAAGCGTGTGGCGGCGGTGGCGCGTCCTGGCGGCGAACAACTGCCGCTCACCGTGCTCTGTCTCGATAACGACGAAACCATCCTCGACGGGATGAAGGCGCTACTGGGCCGTTGGGGTGTGGATTGTCGCGTGGCTACCGATGTCGGGGAGGCACTCGCGATCCTGCGTGATACGCGCGTCGATCTTATCCTCGCCGATTACCATCTGACGGAAGAGATGGACGGCCTTGTCGCCTTGCAGATCATGGGGACGCAAATCTCTCCGATGCCCCCGGCAGCGATGGTCACCGCGGATGGAAGTACGGAGCTGAAGCAGCGTGCGCGAGAGATGGGGTATCCGCTGCTGCACAAGCCGGTGAAGCCTGCGGCGTTGAGGGCGATGCTTGTCGCGCTGGCGAAGCGTACGGGCACCCACGCTGCGTAATACCCTGTAGGAGCGGGGGGGGGGGGGGGGGCGCGCCCCCCCCCCCCCGCCCGGGGGGCTGGTGGTGGTGGTACGCCGGGGTGGGGGTATTTGTAACAAACCACAAGCCTGCCGGCATCGCCCC
>NZ_JBNDKI010000013.1:0-139011 GCF_050435445.1 Luteibacter sp. 621
TGGTGACCAGCCGCCGGGCGCGCGGCCCCCCACCCCCCACCAGCCCCCCCCCAGGCGGCCTCTGGGTCGCTGTGTGGGGGGGGGGGGGGGGGGGGGGGGGGGGCGCGCGCCCCCCACGCCCCCCCCCCCCCCCCCCCCCCCCCCCCCCCCCCCGCTCCTACAGGTTTGGCTTGAAAAAGGCCTGCACATCGCCCAGCTCGCGCGTGCGCGGCATGGGCGGCAGGCTGGCGAGGAACAGGCGCCCGTAACCCTTGGTGGTAAGGCGCGGATCGCACAGCACCAGTACGCCGCGATCATGCACATCACGAATGAGGCGGCCGGCGCCCTGCTTCAGCGCGATGACCGCGGTGGGCACCTGCCAGCCCATGAACGGGTTGATACCGGATTCTTCGAGTGCTTCCAGGCGCGCCTGCAGCACCGGATCATCGGGCATGGCGAACGGCAGCTTGTCGATCACCACAACGCTCAGCGCATCGCCGGCCACGTCCACGCCTTCCCAGAAACTGGCGGCACCCAACAGCACACCACGCCCGCTCAGGCGGAATTCCTCAAGCAAGCGATGCCGAGGTGCCGTGCCCTGCACGAACAGCGGCCATGACACCCGCCCTTCCAGCAGTTCCGCCGCACGGCGCAACGCGCGGTGCGAAGTGAACAGCAGGAACGCACGGCCATCGGAGGCCTCCAGCACCGGCTTGATCGCCGCGATCACCTTGTCGGTGAAATCGCGCGCGGCCGGATCGGGCAGATCCTTCGGAAGGTATGCCAGGGCCTGGCGCCCGTAATCGAACGGGCTTTCCACGTGCAGCGTGCGCGGATCCTCCAGGCCAAGCTGGCGCGCGAAGTGCTGGAAATCGCCGGCGATGGAAAGCGTGGCGGAGGTGTGGATCCACGCGGCATCGGTGGACATGCGCATGGCCCGCAGCGGTGAGGCCAGGTCCAGTGGCGTGGCGTGCAACGCGAAGCCGCGCGGCCAGGTTTCATACCAGCGCACATCGGCCGCCGAATGTTCCTCGGCAATGCGATCGAGGCGCAGGCTGAGCATCTGCGCCCGTTCATGCACGTTGGCCAGCCCCCGCGAGCGTTCGCCCAGGCCCGCCAGCAGGTCGGCCATGGCGGCGACCACATCGCGCAGTTCGCCCATGAGGTCATGCGCCGCGGTATCGCGTTCCAGGGCGCCGAACGAGCCCCTGGCCGGCAGGGATTCCATGGCCAGGCGCAGGCGCTTCACCAGGTCCTGCACCGCCTCCACGGGTTCCAGCAGCTGGCTGGTGGCGCCGGTCACGCCCTGCGCCTCGGCCAGGGCATCCTGGCCCAGATCCAACAGCTGGCGTGAGCCCACGCTCTGCGAGAAGAACTGGCCAGCCAGCTCAGGGATCTGGTGGGCCTCATCCAGGATGAAGGCGTCCGCGCCGGGCAGGATTTCGCCAAAACCTTCCTGTTTCAACGCCAGGTCGGCCATCAGCAGGTGGTGGTTCACCACGATCAGGTCGGCCTCCATCGCCTCGCGGCGGGCCTTCACGACATGGCAATCCTCAAAAAACCGGCATTCGCTGCCCAGGCAGTTCTCCGGGGTGGAGGTGACCCGCGGCCAGACCGGCGAATCCTCAGGAATATCAGCCATTTCCATACGATCACCCCGACGCGTGCGGGCCGACCAGGCGCGAATGGCCGAAAGCTGCGTCGCCAGCTGGCGGTCCGGGTTGCCCTCGCGTACGGCCTGGTCCAGGCGGTACAGGCACAGGTAGTTGGCCCGGCCCTTGAGCAGGCTTACCTTGGCCCGGCTGCCGAGCACATGGTGAACCCGCGGCAGATCGCGGAAGAAAAGCTGATCCTGCAGGGCCTTGGTCCCGGTGGACACGATGACCTTGCGCCCCGACTCCAGGGCCGGGACGAGGTATGCGAAGGTTTTGCCGGTGCCCGTACCCGCTTCCGCGATCAGCACATCGCGCTCATCGATGGCCTGCGCGACGGCGGCGGCCATGTGCTGCTGGGCTTCGCGCGGTGCGAAACCCGGTACTTCACGGGCGAACGGGCCCTCCGCGCCAAGGATCGCGGCCACTTCGTGTTCAGTCATCGGGCCAGTATCGCCTACAATGAGGGTCTTTTCGCCTGTCAATCCGCGCGCCTACACGGCCCGCGCCGGGAACCTACGCATGGACAAGAGTTTCGAGCCCAGCCTGATCGAATCGAAGTGGTACGCCCAGTGGGAAGCCCATGGCTACTTCAAGCCATCCGGCAAGGGCACGCCCTATACGATCATGCTGCCGCCGCCCAACGTCACGGGCACGCTGCACATGGGCCATGCGTTCCAGCACACGATCATGGATACGCTGGTGCGCTACCACCGCATGCGCGGCTACGACACGCTGTGGCAGCTGGGCACCGACCACGCCGGCATCGCGACCGAGATGGTGGTCACCCGCCAGCTCAACGCCGAAGGCAAGCAGCGCTCGGATTTCGACCGCGAATCCTTCATTGCCCGCGTGTGGGAATGGAAGAAGGAATCGGGCGGTACGATCGGCCGGCAGATGCGCCGCATGGGCGTGTCAGGCGACTGGAGCCGCGAAGTCTTCACCATGGATCCCGGCCCGTCGAAAGCCGTGGTCGAAACCTTCTTCCGCCTGCACCAGGAAGGCCTGATCTACCGTGGCCAGAAGCTGGTCAACTGGGATCCGGTGCTGAAGACGGCCGTCTCGGATCTTGAAGTAGTGAGCGAGGAAGAAGACGGCTCGATGTGGTCGATCCGCTACCCGCTGGCCGATGGCTCGGGCGAACTGATCGTGGCCACCACCCGCCCGGAAACCATGCTGGGCGACGTCGCCGTGGCCGTGCACCCGGAAGACGAGCGCTACGCGCATCTCATCGGCCGCATGCTGGCCCTGCCGCTCTCGGATCGGCAGATCCCGATCATCGCCGATGAATACGTCGAGAAAGATTTCGGCACCGGCTGCGTGAAGATCACCCCGGCGCACGATTTCAACGACTACGCCATCGGCCAGCGCCACGACCTGCCGATGATCAATATCCTCACCGATGAGGCCGCGATCAACGATGCCGCGCCGGAGAAGTACCGCGGCATGGATCGCTACGTCGCGCGCAAGGCCGTGCTTGCCGACCTCGAAGCGCAGGAACTGCTGGTCGAGACCAAGAAGCACAAGCTGCAGGTGCCACGTGGCGACCGTACCGGCCAGGTCATCGAGCCGTACCTCACCTGGCAGTGGTTCGTGAAGATGGACACGCTGGCGGCACGCGGCCTCGAGATCGTCGAGGAAGGCAAGGTCAGGCTCGTCCCGGAAAACTGGATCAACACCTACCGCCACTGGATGACCAACATCCAGGATTGGTGCATCAGCCGCCAGCTCACCTGGGGCCACCAGATCCCGGCGTGGTACACCGACGATGGCTCGATCATCGTGGCCCACGACGATGCGGAAGCCGCGAAGCTCGCCGCCGCGCAGGGCTACACAGGCGCGCTGCGCCGCGATGCCGACGTGCTGGAAACCTGGTTCTCCTCGGCGCTGTGGAGCCACAGCACCCTGGGCTGGCCCGACCCGCAGGCGCAGGCCGAGCGCGGCTTCGACCGCTACCTGCCAACCAACGTGCTGGTCACCGGGTTCGACATCATCTTCTTCTGGGTCGCCCGGATGATCATGATGACCGACCACTTCACCGGCGAAGTGCCGTTCAAGGATGTCTATTTCACAGGCCTCATCCGCGACAAGGATGGCCAGAAGATGTCGAAGTCGAAGGGCAACGTGCTCGATCCGCTCGATATCATCGACGGCATCACGCTGGATGCCCTGCTGGCCAAGCGCACGCAGGGCCTCATGCAGCCGAAGATGGCCGAGAAAATCGAAAAGGCCACGCGCAAGGAATTCGCCGAAGGCATCCCCGCCTTCGGCGCCGATGCGCTGCGCTTCACCTTCGCTTCGCTGGCCACCCATGGCCGCGATATCAAGTTCGACCTGGAGCGCGCCGCCGGTTACAAGGCGTTCGTGAACAAGCTGTGGAACGCCTCGCGCTTCGTGCTGATGAACCTCGGCGAGGGCCCGGTGCCCACGGTGGCCCCGTCCACGGAAGCGGAACGCTGGATCCTCACCCGCCTGCGCGAAACGTTGGCCACGGTGAAGGAACAACTCGCGCTGTACCGCTTCGATCTCGCTTCGCAAGCGCTGTACGAATTCACCTGGAACGAGTTCTGTGACTGGTTCCTGGAACTTTCCAAGCCGGCGCTCAATGGCACCGATGAAACGGCGATCGCCTCCACGCGGTACACGCTGGTGCACGTGCTGGAGACGCTCCTGCGCGCACTGCATCCGCTGATCCCGTTCGTCACCGAGGAAATCTGGCAGAACGTACGCCCGCTGCTCGCCATCGAAGGCGACACGATCATGCTGCGTCCGTACCCGGAGGCCGAGGAGATCACCGGCGATGCCACCGCCACGGCGGAGATCGAATGGGTGAAGGACGTGCTCACCGGCGTGCGCCGCATCCGTGCGGAAATGAACATCGCCCCGGGCAAGGTCATCCCGCTGCTGCTCGCCGATGGCGATGCGGCCGATCGCACCCGCGCCGCGAAGTTCGCCGCGCAGGTGGCGTTCCTCGGCCGTGTGGAAACCCCCGCGTGGGTCGAGGGCGAAGAACCCGCGGCAGCCGCTGCGGTGATCGGCGGCATGCGCGCACTGATCCCGCTGGAGGGCCTGATCGACGTGAGCGCGGAGAAAACCCGCCTCGCCAAGGAAATCGCTCGTATCGAAGGCGAAGTGCGCAAGTGCGAGGGCAAGCTGGGCAACGCCAACTTCGTGGCCAATGCGCCCGCGGAAGTGGTGGAGCAGGAGCGCCAGCGTATCGCCGACTGGACCCGCCAGGCCGATGCAATGCGCGAGCAGGCCCGCAAGCTGGGCGGTTGACGGCTCCTACACAAAAAAGCCCCGCGGAAGCGGGGCTTTTTTTCTTACATATCGTGCTTGTTCACTTCGAACCCGCCGCGCTTGTACTCCGTCCAGCGCGCTCGTGATCCCTCACGTTCCGCCGGATCCGCCGCGACCACCTCCAGTACGCGATCGAACTGGCCTGGGGCGCAGACATCACGCAGGTTGATCACCATCGGCCGGTCGGCGGTTTCCACGCCGGGCGGCACGATAAGCACCGCGGTGTTCTGGTCATCGTCATCCCCCGCCAGCTGGTGGGGAATGAAGGCGTCCTCGTCGAATGCCCACAAGTACTCATCGATCGCCTCCGCCTGCTCGAAATCGCGGGTGAGGATCAGCGTCGGCTGCTGGGCCGCGAACGCGCGCTTGGCGAGCTCGCAGACCAGCAGCAGGGGATCCTCGCGGAAACGCGGCTTGTCGATCAGGTAGAAATCGGCGCGCGGCATGGGTAAGGATCAGCCCGCGACGCGATCGAGCAGCCACTGCGCCAGGAGCGGCACCGGGCGGCCGGTGGCGAGGCCCTTGCGGCCCTCTTCCCACGCCGTACCGGCGATATCCAGGTGCGCCCAGCGGCGGCCCTCGGTGAAACGTGCCAGGAAGCAGCCCGCCGTGATGGCACCGGCGTACTTGCCGCCGATGTTGGCCACATCGGCAAAGCCCGACTCGAGCTGCGACTGGTAGTCATCCCACAGCGGCAGGCGCCAGGCGCGGTCGAGGGTATCCTCGCCCGCCGAGAGCAGCTCGGCCGAGAGCGATTCATCCTTGGTCATGAGGCCGGTGGCGTGCTTGCCCAGGGCCACGACGCAGGCGCCGGTCAGGGTGGCGGCATCGATCATGGTGTGCGGATCGAAGCGCTTGCCCGTGTAGGTGAGCGCGTCGCAAAGGATGAGGCGGCCTTCGGCATCGGTGTTCAGCACCTCGATGGTGATACCGGCCAGGCTGGTGAGCACATCGCCCGGGCGGTAGCTGTTGCCATCGGGCATGTTTTCCACGGCCGGGACCACGCAGACCAGGTTCACCGGCAGCTTCATCTTCACGGCGGAGACGAAGGCACCGAGCACGCCGGCCGCGCCGCCCATGTCGAACTTCATCTCTTCCATGCCCGGGCCCGGCTTGATGCTGATGCCGCCGGTATCGAAGGTGATGCCCTTGCCCACGAAAGCGTACGGACGCTCGCCATCCTTGCCGCCGTTCCACTGCAGGATGACCAGGCGCGGCTCGTTGGCCGAGCCACGGGCCACGGCCAGCAGCGAGCCCATGCCCTCGCGCTCCATGTCGGCGCGGTCCAGGGCCTCGAACGAGACGCCATCATGGGCATCGGCGAAGGCGCGGGCCTGGTCGGCGATGTAGTTAGGGTTGCAGATGTTCGGCGGCAGGTTGCCCAGCTCGCGGGCGAAACGGACGCCCTCGGCGATGGCGCGGGCCTGTTCCAGGCCGACTTCGGCATCGGCCGGACCGGCGAAGGTGACGGAGGCCAGCTCCGGCTGGGCCTTGTCACGTGGCTTCAGGGTGGCGGTGTAGCGGTAAGCGGCATGATCCGTGGCCAGGGCAGCCACGCGGAGCTTCCACGCGGCATCGCGGCCCGGCACGTCCACCTCGGTGAGCCAGCTGGCGGCCTCGGTGACCGGCAGGCGGCCGATGGCGCGGGCGGCTTCCAGGCTCACCCGCTGGTAGCGGGCGCTGTCGAAGGTCTTCTGGGCCCCCAGGCCCACCACCAGCACGCGGGCCGCGGCAACGCCCGCCGGGTGCAGCAGGGTAACGATGTTGCCGATCTTGCCGGTAATATCGCCGGCCTCGACCAGGCGCTTGATGGCGCCACCGGCCGCGGTATCGATCCGCGCCGCGGCGCTGGTCAGGACACCGTTCTCGTAGACACCGACCACGGCCACGGGGGTGGCGGCGGCTTCGGGAGCGTTGGAACCAAGGCTGAACTGAACCGTCATGACTTACCGTCCTGCAAAAGCCGCCCGGAGCCCGGACAAGCTAGACTTAAGGTTTGCCGGCCGGGATTGACGCGGCACCAACCGCGAATTCTACCAAATGCTCAGCATCCTCGACCGTTACTTCCTGCGAGAACTCGCCGCCGGCATCGTGGCCACCGCCATCGTGCTGCTGGTTATCTTCGCCGGCGGCGCTTTCGCGGGCGTCCTGCAGAAGGTCGCGAACGGAAGTATCCAGCCCAGCATCATGTTTGAAGTGCTGGGCCTGCAGATGCTGGACCTGCTCTCCACCCTGCTGCCCATGGCCGCCTTCCTGGGCACCCTGATCGCCCTGGGCCGCATGTACCGCGAGAGCGAGATGCACGTGCTGGCCTCCTCGGGCATGGGCCCGCGCGGCATGCTGCGCCCGGTCACCCTGCTGGCCGTGCTGGCCACGATCCTGGTGGGTGTCCTTTCCCTCTGGGCCGGCCCATGGTCGGCGCGCAAGGCCGATCAGGTCATCGCCGCCGCCAACAAGTCCGTGATCGCCGCCGGCCTCGATGCCGGGCGCTTCACCGAACTCCCCGGCAAGGGCGGCATCATTTTCGTCGATACCCTGAGCCGCGATGGCACCGTGCTGGGCAAGACCTTCCTGGCCACCGACCGCGTCGACTCCGACGGTAACCCCCAGGTCCGCGTGGTAAACGCCAAGCACGGCCAGATGTACCAGGAGAGCAACGGCCAGGACCGCTTCCTCGCCCTGTACGACGGCTGGCAGTTCGAGATTCCCCTGGGTGGCGACAACTGGCGGCGTATGAAATACGTGCGCAATGACGTCTCGCTCTCCAACATCAGCGACGACGATGACGACACCGATCCGGCGCACGAATCGACCACGGTGGACCTGTTCAAGGCCGGCACGGCCGATGCACTGGGCGAGCTGGTCTCGCGCTTCGCCGCCCCGGTGTCTACCCTGGTACTCATGATGATGGTGCTGCCCATGTCGCGGCAGGCACCGCGTGATGCGCGCTATGGCCGCCTGCTGGTCGCGGTACTCTCCTACTTCCTGTACGTGGTGTGGCAGCTCATCGCCCGCACCCAGATCATCAAGGGCCGCCTGCACACGTCCGTGCCGATCTGGGTACTGCACATCATCGTGTTCGCCGTGGCCGCATGGTTCTTCTGGAAGCAGAACGCGCCCCGCCGCGTGAAGGACGCCGCGTAATGGCCAGCCTGTCGATCAAGCGCGCCGACCGCCTTATCGGTGCGAGCGTCCTCAGCACGCTGCTACTGGTGTGGCTGGTGCTGGCCGGGTTCGATTCGCTACAGCAGTTCGTACGCCAGCTGGGCAACATCGGCAAGAACGGCTTCTCGCTGTACGACGCGATCGCGTACATCATGCTGACGGTGCCACGGCGCCTGTACCAGATGTTCAGCAATGCGGCGCTCATTGGCGGCCTGCTGGGCCTGGGTGGCCTGGCCGCGACCGGCGAGCTCACCGCGCTGCGCGCCGCCGGCATGTCCAAGCTGCGCATCGCGGTGTCGGCAGCGGGCGTGGTCGCCTTCATCACGGTGCTCGTGGTGATCATGGGCGAAACCATCGCCCCCTACGGTGACCAGCACGCCCAGGCGATCCAGGTGCGCATGCGCTCCAGCAACCTGGGCTCGACCAGCAGCGGCCTGTGGGCACGCGACGCCGGCAAGATCATCAACGCGAAGTCCGCCATCGCCACCCAGGAGGGCGACCTCACCACGGTGAAGCTGGTGGACGTGCGCGTCTTCACCTTCACGCCCGATGGCCAGGTCGCGGAGTTCTCCCACGGTGACAGCGCCATCCACGATGGCAACCAGTGGGTCATGACCAACGTGCGCACCACCACGCGCGACGATGCCGGCATCCACAGCCTCACCGCGCCCACGCAAACCTGGAAATCGCGACTGAACCCACACGTGCTGGAGCAGTCGATCATCCACCCCGAATACCTCTCCATGTCCGACCTGCGCCGGAACATGCGTTACCTGGAATCGAACGGACAGAACCCCGGTGCCTATGCCGTGGCGTTCTGGGGCCGGGTCATCTTCCCGTTCAACGTGCTGATCCTGGTGCTTTGCGCCATGCCTTTCGCATTCGGTTCGCTGCGCTCGGGCGGTTTTGGCAAGCGCCTGTTTATCGGCATCATCCTCGCGATCGGCTGGTACTTCCTGCAGGGCGCCATGGTGAACTTCGGCACGGTCTACGGCATGCCACCGCTGCTGGCCAACCTGCTACCCACCACCTTGCTGGTGGCAGGGGCGCTCGCGTACTTCAGGCGGTTTGGCTAGCCAGCCACCTTACGCCGCGACGCTGTCCATCGCGGCAGCCAGGCCTTCGCCCGTCAACGGCTTGCGCAACAGGGCATCCATGCCGGCGGCGCGCACGGCCTCGCTTTCATCGCCGGCCGAACGTGCCGTCACGGCCACGATCGGGATGGATCCCACCCCATCCATCCGCCGCACCATGCGCGCTACCTGAAAACCATCCATCACGGGCAGGTCCAGGTCCAGCAGCATCACGTCGAACGCACCGCGGGCCAGCTCGGCCAGCGCCAGCAGACCGTCCCCGACCACTCGCACCTCATGGCCGCGCTCGCGCAACAGGGCCGCGATAACGTCGGCGACGACGCCATCATCTTCGACCAGCAACACACGTCGTACGGCATCGGACACGACGTGCGCGGCACGCGCCACGCACGCGCGGCCATGGCATGCGCACGCGGGCAACGGCAATACCACCGTGAACGCGGTACCCACGCCAGGGACACTTTCAACGTTGATGGAACCCCCCATCAGCAAACACAGTTCGTGGCAGATGGCGAGGCCAAGGCCGGAACCCTCGGCGCGTTGCTTCGTCCCGCCTTGTTCGAAGCGCTCGAACAGGCGGCCCAGCAAGGCGCGATCCATGCCAGGGCCGGTATCGCGCACCACGATGGCGATGCCCTGGCTTCGTGGTTCGAGGTGCACGCTGACACCGCCCCGCTCGGTGAACTTCACCGCGTTACCCACCAGGTTCTGCACGACCTGGCGCAAGCGCACCGGATCGGCGCGCAAGGCGACCGCTACGGCGGGGTCCACGTGCAGCGACAAGGCGAGGCCCTTCTCGTTTGCCGCGGCCGACGCCAGGTCAATTGCCGCCTGGGCGATCGCCCTGGGCGATACGCATTCGGGCTCAAGCACGAGCCGACGCGCCTCGATACGCGTGAGGTCCAGCGCATCGTTCACCAGGCGTAACAGCACGGCGCCTGAGCGGCGCACTGCCTCCAGATAGGCGCGCTGCGTAGCATCCAGCGGGGTGCGCGCCATCAGTTCGGCCATGCCGAGCACACCGGTCATGGGCGTACGGATCTCATGGCCCAACGTTGCCATGAACTCCGTCTTCGCCGCGTTCGCCTCTTCCGCGAGCCGGCGTTGCTGTTCGGCCAGTTGCACGCGCATGGCCTGGCCGACGCGCGTACGCGCCGCGTAGACCACAGCGGCGATAGTGCCCAGGGCAATGGCTATGTAAGCCAGCCATGCCCACCAGCGCAGCCAGGGTGGCGGCTGCACGTGGATGGCAAGAGCCGTGGCGAGTTCGCCATCCACGCCATCCCGGCCGCGCCCCACCACCGCCAGCCGGTAAGTTCCCGGCGCCAGCGTGGTGAACTGCCCCTCGCCCTCCTTGCCGGTGCGCAATACGGTGTTCGTGCCACCGTGGCCGAGGATGAAATCGACCTTGTTGCGATCCGGATTCACATAGGAGAGTGTGCGTGCCCGCACCGATAGTTCGCGATCATCCCAGGCGAGCTGCAGCACGCCTGCGCCAAGCGGGAGCATCGTGCGCGTGCCCCCACGCAATACGCTCGCGCCAAGTACAGCCACGCCGGGCTTGCGTGAATGATCACGCTGACGATCAGGACGAAAGCCCACCAGGCCACCGAGCGTGGCCCCATAGGTGGTGCCATCAGCAAGGCGCACGGTCGTGGCGTGCGTGAACTCGCCATTCGCCAGGCCATCGGCCAGGCCGAACGGCCGGAACGTGCCGGCGCGCGGATCGAACCGCCACACGCCCGTCTGCCCGTACATCCACAGTCGGCCGGTAGCATCACGGCGTATGTTGAGGATGTCTGCGCCAGGAAACCCCTGCGCACCACCGAGCGAACGATCCAGCACGGCGCGCCCGCCGTCCCACAGGTAGTGCTCAAGCAGGCCAGGCCGTACCAGCCAGAAGCCATCGTCATCGGGTTCGAACGCGTTCACGCGACCGGATGCCACGCCATCGACGAAGTGCATGCGGCCGTCGTAGCGATCGCGCCGTGCAAGCCCAGCCAGGCTCGCCTGCCAAAGGTCGCCGCCCACGATTTCCACCTGCCGTGTGTCGTATGCGCCACGGCGAACCTCCGCGAAGGCCAGTGGCGTGGCATGCCGCAACATCGGGTCCAACGCGAACACGCCTTCGCCCACCGCGGCGACGTATACCGCACCGTCGGGCGCCTGGGTCATGGTGGTGACGGGGCGCGTGATATCCGCACGCAGCCATGGCGAAACATGGCCGGCGTGCACGCGGGTCAGGCCATCGACCGTACCCACGAGAAGATCGCCGCGACGTGTTTCCAACAGCGACTGGATGCGTGCGGTACCGATATCGAACGCGCGGCCTGTGCGGCCCGTGGCCGGGTCGAACGAGCGCACCCATCCTCGCAAACCACCCACCCACAAACGCCCGTCACCGTGCTCGGCGACCGCGGTCACCGTGCGCCCGGGCAAGCTGAGCGGGTCGGTCGCCACATGGGCGAAGCGGGTGAAGTCTTCCCAACTGGGCCCCAGGTAGCCGAGCCCGCCATCATTGAGCGCGAACCACAACCCGTGCTCGCGGTCTTCCATCATGCCGCGCACCGATCGTCCCGGCAGGCCGCCCTGGGCCGTCCATGCGCCGGCCACGGCGTGCACGCGGCCATGCCGGTCCAGCATGAGCAGGCCATCCAGGCTTGCGATCCACGTCGTGCCATGGCTATCGGCCAGCGTGCCGTACACCGGCATGGCCAGGACACGGCGATCGCGGCGAAACGTCCCATCGGTGGCGCGCCGGTAGAGGCCGCGCGAGGTCGCCGCGGTGACCTCGCTGCCGTGCACGTCGATGCCTAGTACTCGCAGGTCGTCGGCGTCTTCCACCGGCACGCGGGTCAGCGTGCGGCCATCCGCCTCGAGCACATCGATACCCCCATCGCCCCCGATCCACAGCCGCCCATCGCTATCGGCGCGCAAGGCATGGATCGAGGTGGACGAAAGGCCGCCGGGCCCGGGCGCGAGATGTTCGAAATCGCTGCCGTCGGCACGGATGTGATCGAGCCCGTCGGCGGTACCCAGCCAGATCGATCCGTCGTTTGCCTCGGCGATGATCCTTACATCGGCATCGACCAGGCCATCGCGCCAGTGGATGAAGCCCCCGGTGGCGGGATCATATCGGGCGAGGCCAAGCTCGGGACCGCCCATCCAGATGCGGCTGCTGGTATCGACCAGCAACGCCGTCACCGACATGGCAGGGAGCGGGTGGGTCTGGTCCGGGCCGAGCGGGGGCGTCGTAAAGGCCACGCCATCGAAACGGGAAAGGCCTGACGCCGTGCCCACCCAGACAAACCCCTGGGCATCCTGGGCCACGGCGTTCACCTTGCTGCTGGGAAGGCCCTCGTGCAGGCCGTAGCTACGGAACTGCGGCGTGGGCACGGGCGGCATCCCCGCATAGGCGGTGGAAGCAAGGGTGACGGCGGCAAGGGCCGCTGCCGCGAGAATCCATCTCGCCATGTGCGTGTACTGCATACGCGGGGTTCCTAGTTCGGGCCGGATCATGCCACGCGTACCCCCTGGCGCAGACCCGGCCGCCACCGCGCATTCATGTAGGGCATCCCTGACTCGCTTGCCCCTAGAATGGCCAACATGTCTCGCCGACTTCGCTTGCTCTTCGCGGCCATCGGACTTGCCGCCCTCGTCTGGCTACTCATTGCCACGCTGGAGCGTGGCCTGGCGCTGGCCCAGCGCTTCATGGCGTTGCCCGCCGGCATGCGCTGGCTGGTGGGCCTGCTACTTGCAGCCATCGCGCTCGCCGGCCTTGCCGTGGGCGTATGGTGGCTACGCCCGCGTAAACCTCGTGCTCCTGTTCAGGCTCCCGACCGTCCATCGTTGGAATCCCGCCTGGCGACCTTGCGCGAATCCGGCGCAGACGTTGAGGAACTTCGCAGCGAACTGGATGAACTTGATCGGCGCCGTGTGCTGGACGAGTTGCATGTGGCGGTGTTCGGCGAAATCTCCACCGGCAAATCCACGCTGATCGCTGCGCTGGTCCCCAGTGCGCAGGTGCAGAGCGACCCGCGCGGCGGCACCACCCGCGTTGTCGCGCACTACGACGGCATGGCGCCGGATGGCACAAAGTGGGTCGTTGCAGATGTGCCCGGCAGCGCGGAGGCCGGCGGTGAGGCACGCGAACGCATGGCCCGCGATGAAGCCTTGCGCGCGCACGCTGTCGTGTACGTGTGCGCAGGCGACCTGACCCGCGCACAGGCAAGCGAATTGCAATGGCTCGGTGATTTCGGCAAACCGCTCGTACTCGCCATCAACAAGGCCGACCAGTGGACAGCGCAGGAGCGCACGCAAATCGCGCATCGCCTCCGGGCGTCGGCGGGCGGCATTCCGGATGCCGTGGTGCTGGTCAGCGCAGGCGGCGAAGAACGCTTCACGCGCCGGCTGGCCGATGGCGGCACGGAAGAGGTTCGCCGTCAGCGAAAGCCGCAGATCGACGAGCTGACGACCGCACTTCGCCAACTGGTGTCCGCAGGCAAGGCGGCACTGGAGCCGGCGCGCGAAAACGCCGTGCTCGCTGGCCTGCATGAGCGCACCTCGGCGCTCGAGACCGCACAGCGCACGGCCGAGGCCGAGCGCATTGTCACGCGATATGCCCGCCGTGCCATCGTCGGCGCCATGGCGGCCGTGGCCCCCGGGACCGATCTGGTGATCCAGGGTGCGCTCGCCGCCGGCCTGGTACGAGCCCTGGCCGACCTGTATGGCGTACGGGTGACGGATGTCGAAATCGAGGCTTTGCTGCGCCAGGTGCGCATGACCTTGCGAACCGGCACCTCGGTGGTGCTGGCGGTCGCGGGCAACGCGTTAAAGGCCTTCCCGGGCTTGGGAACACTAGGCGGCGGCGTGCTGCACGCCTTCGCCTACGCCCTGGTCTTCGACAGCCTGGGCAAGGCGCTGGCGATCACGCTGGCCGAGCGCCAGCAACTGGACCAGGCCGAAGCCGGCGAGCGCATGCGGGCACTTCTCGACGACACCCGGGGCAACCGCCTGCGCCAGCTCGCGGAACTCACCACCGATGCCCTGCGGGATCGCTGAGTGAACAATCCGTTCGCGGCGCATGGGCTGACAAGGCCAGCGCCGTCGGCCACACTCTTTCCCATCGGCCGCCCCAGGCGGCCCCGTGATGGAGCAGCCCCCCTGATGCGACATCTCTTCTTCCCCGCCCTGCTCGCCCTCCTGGCGGCGGGCACGGCACACGCCGCACCGCAGGTTTATCGCATCGATCCGGTGCACAGCTCGGTCGTGTTCAACGTGGACCACAACGGCTTTTCACGTTCGTTCGGCCGCCTGCGCATTACCGATGGCAGCGTGAACTTCGACCCGGATAACTGGCCGGCCTCCTCGGTGAACGCCACGATCGACCTGGCGTCGGTGGACATGGGCGACAGCGAATGGGACAAGGCCGTGCGCGGCAGCAACCTGCTCGATGCCGACCGCGAGCGCAGCGCACGTTTTACCAGCGATGCGGTGGAAAAGCGCAGCGACGACGAAGGCGTGCTGCACGGCAAGCTCACCCTGCGCGGCGTGACCATGCCCCTGGATATTCCGTTCCGCGTGAACCGCGTGGGCAAGACGATCTACGGCCTGCATACCATCGCCGGCTTCTCCGCCAACATCGTGCTTGATCGCACGAAGTTCGGCATGACCGCCAACACTGGCTCCATCGGCACGCAGGTGTCGGTGTGGCTGGAAATCGAAGCCATCCGCGGCGGCGAAAGCCCCGCCAGCCACGATAAGGAAACCCCCCATGCCCGTGCGCAGTGAACCTACCCGCTGGAGCACCATCGCCAAGACATTCCACTGGTTGATGGCGCTGCTGATCCTCGGCAACGGCGCGTTCGCGTTCTGGATGGATGGCCTGCGGCCATCGCTTACCAAGATCAACATGTTCGCGCTGCACAAGTCCATCGGCCTCACGGTGCTGGCACTGTTCGTGCTGCGCCTGGCCTGGCGCATGGCCGACAAGCGACCGCCTGATGTGCCCGCGCCGCGCTGGCAGGCCATTGCCGCGCACGTGGTCCATGGCTTCCTGTACCTGCTCATCGTGGCCATCCCGCTGAGTGGCTGGGCCTTCAATTCGGCCCACGGGTTCCCCCTGCAGTACTTCAAACAGTTCAACCTGCCGGCACTGGTGGAAAAGAACGAAGATCTTTCCAATACGCTCGGTACGGTGCACGTGTATCTGTTCTGGCTGTTGTTGCTGGTGCTGGTCGCCCACGTCGGTGGCGCGCTGAAGCACCACTTCATCGACCGTGATGACACCCTCCGCCGCATGCTGCCGTTCGGCCGCGCGAAGCGGAACTCCCCCACCCCTCCCGGAGATACGCCATGATCCTGTCCACCCGCCGCCTGGCCGCGCTGGCCCTTGCACTCGCCCTGCCCTTCGCCGCTTCGGCCGCGGATTACAAGGTGGGACCGGGCAGCACGCTGGGCTTCAGCGGCAAGTTCCAGGGCCAGCAGTTCGATGGCACCTTCGGCAAGTTCGATGCGGCGATCAGCTACGACCCGGCCAACCTGGCCACCGCGAAATTCGATGTGACGGTGGATGTCGCGACGGCGAAGACCGGCGATGGCGATCGCGATAATGCACTGCCAACCGCCGATTTCTTCGACACCTCCAAATTCCCGAAGGCGCACTACGTGACCACGGGCTTTGCGAAGGATGCCAAGGGCAACATCGTGGCCAACGGCAACCTTACCCTGCATGGCATCACCAAGCCCGTGCAGCTGAAGGTCGTGTTCAATCCTGCCGCCGGCGGCGCCCGCCTCTCGGTCACCGGCACGTTGAAGCGTCTTGATTTCGGCGTCGGCAGTGGCGAATACAAGGACACGGGTACGATCGCCGATGAAGTGCTCGTCAATGGCACGCTGAACCTGCTGCCGAAGTAAGTTGTGACAGACGGCTGGCGCGATCGCCTGCGCGGCCTTGCCGGCCGCTTCCGCCGCGGCACGCAACACGTGCCTGCGGTGGCGGCGCATGGCACCGGTGCCGTGGGCGCCAGTCTGCGTGGCCTGCTGGATGATCCGACGATTCCGGCGGATGTACGCAACGCCATGGCCTCGGATTTTCGCCGCGTGGAGGACATGCTCGAGCGTATCGAGCGCGAAGAGCTGCACGTGGCTGTGTTCGGGCGTGTTTCTGCCGGCAAATCCGCGCTCGGCAATGCGTTGCTCGGGCGTGATGCCTTCGCCATGGGCGTGCTACACGGCACGACGACGGAAGCCGATGCGGTGCGCCTCGATGAGGCGGCGCATGCCGGCCTGGTGCTGATCGATACGCCGGGTATCAACGAACTGGGCGGCGAAGTTCGCGAGAAGCTGGCCTACGACGTCGCCGAGGTCAGCGACCTGATTGTGTTCGTCGCCGATGGTGACCTCACCCGCGACGAACGCGATGCGCTGCGGACGCTTGCGGCTACCGCGCGCCCGCTGCTGCTCGTGCTGAACAAGGCCGATCGCTACAACGACGAAGAACGCGACGGCTTGCTGGAGCGCCTTCGCGAGCACGCATCCGGCCTGGTGCGCCGCGAGGATGTGCTTGCGGTCGCCGCACGTCCCGCCCCGCGCATGGTGGTTGAAGTCGATGCACGTGGGGGCGAGCAGCTCGTAAGCGAGGCCATGCCGCCGGATGTAGGTGCGCTAAAGCAACGCCTGGTCGCCATCGCCGAGCGCGAGGGCAAGGCACTGGCCGCGATACACGCCGGCCTCTTCGCCGGCAAGCTTACCGACCAGGTCACCGCTCGCATGGCGGTCGCACGGCGAGAAGTGGCGTCTGGCGTCATTCGCCAGTACTGCATCGCCAAGGCGGTGGCGGTGGCACTGAACCCCGTACCCGTCGCGGATTTGCTGTTGGCCGGTGGCCTGGATGCGGCGATGGTGGTGCAGTTAAGCCGGGTATACGGGCTACCACTGACCCGCGCCGAATCGGGGCGGCTGGTCGTCGTGATCAGCACCCAGCTCGCCGCGCTCATGGGCGCCGTGTGGGGCGTGCAACTGGTGGCCTCTGCGCTTAAAGGTCTGAGCGGCGGTCTCTCCGTGGTCGTCACCGCCGCGGCGCAAGGCGCCCTGGGCTGGTACGCCACCGTTTTGATCGGCCGTGCAGCAGAGCGCTATCTCGTCGCCGGAAAATCCTGGGGTGAGCACGGTGCCAAGCGCGCCGTGGCCGATGTGGTCGCCAGCCTTGACCGCGATTCCATCCTTCGCGAAGCCCGCGAGGAAATCCTCCGCCGCCTGCGCAAGTAGGCTGCGCGAAAAGCGAACGAAGCGACGAAGCCGCTACCCGGCAAGCCGCCGAACATCCGCCTCATCAAACGGCCAATCCAGTTCCACTCCATCGCTGCGCCGCAACACGGGAACACGCGCGCCGTAGCTGGCTTCCAGCGAATCGTCGTCATCGATCCACACCGATGAGAACTCCGGAAAACGCGCGCGCGCCAGCACGTCCAGGGCCTGGTCGCAGAGATGGCAATCGTCGCGCTGGAACAAGGTGAACGCGTACATGCGGAGGTGTATGGGGTAATAGGTGCCGGGGCGTAGAATAGCTGGCTATCCCCCATAGCCAACCCCACGTCCAGCCATGGCAGTCAGCGTTTTCGACCTTTTCAAGATCGGTATCGGCCCCTCTTCCTCGCACACCGTCGGCCCCATGCGGGCTGGCGCGCGCTTTGCCGAGCACTGGCTGGAGGAAAAAGGCGTGCTTGAGCGCGTCGCTCGCGTACGTTGCGAGTTGTTCGGCTCCCTGGCCATGACTGGTCGCGGACACGGTACCGACAAGGCCGTTCTGCTCGGCTTCGAGGGCGAGTGGCCCGATCGCGTGGATCCCGACGGCATTGCGGCCTCCCTCGAGCGCATCCGCGGCAGCAAGCGCATCCGCATCCTCGGCCGCCACGAAATCGCGTTCGACGAGAAGGCCGACCTGGTCTTCAACAAGCGCCAGAAACTGCCATTCCACACCAACGGCATGCGCTTCTCCGCCTACGATGCCGACGGCAATGAGCTGGCGACGCGCGACTACTACTCGGTGGGCGGCGGCTTCGTGGTGAATCCGGACGAGGCGGCGGAAGACCGCATCGTAGCCGACACCAGCGAACAGCCCTACCCGTTCTCCACCGGCGACCAGATGCTGGCCCTGTGCGCTGAGAACAATCTCACGATCGCCCAGCTGATGATGCGCAACGAGAGCATCTGGCGGCCCGAGGAAGAAACCCGCGCCGGCCTGCTCACCATCTGGAAGGCCATGCAGGATTGCGTCGCGCGTGGCCTGCGTTCCCCCGGCACCCTGCCGGGCGGCCTGAAGGTGAACCGCCGCGCGCCCGCGATGGCGGCCGAATTGCGCGCCCAGCCCGAAGCGGCGCTACGCGATCCGCTCACCATCCTCGACTGGGTGAACCTTTACGCGCTCGCCGTGAACGAGGAAAACGCCGCCGGCGGCCGCGTCGTCACGGCACCGACCAACGGCGCGGCGGGCATCGTCCCGGCGGTGCTGCACTACTACCGCCATTTCTGCCCCAGCGCATCGGAAGAAGGCGTCATCACCTTCATGCTCACTGCGGCGGCTATCGGCATCCTCTACAAGGAAAACGCCTCGATCTCCGGTGCCGAGGTCGGCTGCCAGGGTGAAGTGGGCGTGGCCTGCTCCATGGCCGCCGGCGGCCTGGCCGCGGCGCTGGGTGGCAGCGTCACCCAGGTGGAGAACGCGGCCGAGATCGGCATGGAACACAACCTGGGCCTCACCTGCGACCCGATCGGCGGCCTGGTGCAGATTCCCTGCATTGAACGCAACGCCATGGGCGCCGTGAAGGCGATCAACGCCAGCCGCATGGCCCTCAAGAGCGACGGCAAGCACCATGTCTCGCTGGACAAGGTCATCGCGACCATGCGTGACACGGGCCGCGACATGAAGGACAAGTACAAGGAAACCTCGCGCGGCGGCCTGGCCGTCAACGTCATCGAATGCTGAGCCGCCCGCTTGGAACGGCGGTCGTAGGAGCGCGCTTGCGCGCGAAAAGCCCACGAAGCGGCATAGCCGCTACTTCGTCGGGCACGCCCGTGGCAGGCGCTCGACCGTCTCGACCCGCACCGGTTCGTCCTGGCCCCACCAGTTGGCGACGGCCGTGTAGCAGATCCGCAGCTTGCCCTTGCGGGTGTCGAAGCGCGGCTTGCTGGTGTATGCGAAGCACGAAACCGAGGACAGGTGCCCCAGTTCACGCATGGTTATGGCGCAGCGCCGCACGGATTCGACCGGGTCCTCGCCAGGGTACAGGGTGAAGTAAAAACCCTTGGCGGTACGGTCGTATGACTCCGAATCGATCAGCCGGCCCTTGTCGCTCCACGGCGTCTCAGCTGCGGCAATGCCGCATGCCGACATGGCGACAAGCCATATGCCGTTGACGACTAACCTTGATCGCATCCGAACCCCTTCTTCCTTACCGCATCGGTCAGTGTATATCGATGTGCCCACAGTTTGCGTAGGGGATCGCTGGCTGACACCAGGGCCGGGGGGTGTCATCATCCGGCCCTTGTGCCGCCCTGGGCCGGGTTTCCCCGGCCCGTCCGACCGGAGTTCCCATGTCCCACCACCATATTCGCCGCGATGTCGGCGCCTTCGCCCTGATGCTTACCGGCCTGGGCTCGATTATCGGCTCAGGCTGGCTGTTCGGTGCCTGGCACGCGGCCCAGCTGGCCGGCCCTGGCGCCATCTACGCCTGGATCATCGGCGCGGTCATCATCCTGTTCATCGCCCTCACCTACGCCGAACTGGGCGCCATGTTCCCCGAATCCGGCGGCATGGTGCGTTACGGCCATTATTCACACGGTTCGCTGGTCGGGTTCATCGCCGGCTGGGCCAACTGGATCGCCATCGTCTCGGTCATCCCGGTCGAGGCTGAGGCCTCGGTGCAGTACATGGCTTCGTGGCCCTGGGAATGGGCCAAGTGGACCAAGGACCTCTACGTGGTCACCGCCGGCCACGGCGAGCTCACCCCGCCGGGCCTGGCCATCGCGGTGGTGCTGGTGTTCGTCTACTTCTTCCTGAACTTCTGGAGCGTGAAGCTGTTCGCCAAGAGCAACACGGCGATCACGGTGTTCAAGCTGGTGGTGCCCGCCGCCACGGGTATCGCGCTCATCTGCACCAGCTTCAACAGCGGCAACTTCCACATCGGCGCCCACGGTGGCACCCACGCCATCGATATCTCGTCGATCCTCACCGCCGTGGCCATCTCCGGCATCGTGTTCAGCTTCAACGGCTTCCAGAGCCCGGTGAACCTGGCCGGTGAAGCGCGCAACCCGGGCCGCAGCGTGCCGTTCGCGGTCATCGGCTCCATCCTGCTGGCCACCGTGGTCTATGTGCTCCTGCAGATCGCCTTTATTGGCGCCGTACCCCCCGATCAGCTCGCCCAGGGCTGGGCTGCGCTGGAATACGCTTCGCCGTTCGCGCAGCTGGCCACCGCCCTGCTCATCAACTGGCTGGCCATCCTGCTCTATGCCGATGCCTTCGTGAGCCCCAGCGGTACCGGCGCCACCTACACGGCTACCACGGCACGCATGATCTACGCCATGGAGCGCAACGGCCACCTGCCCAAGATCTTCGGCCACATCAACCCGCGCTTCGGCATCCCGCGCCCGGCCATGTGGCTGAACCTGGTGGTGAGTTTCATCTTCCTGTTCTTCTTCCGCGGCTGGGGCACGCTGGCGGCCGTGATCTCGGTGTCGACGATCATTTCGTACCTCACCGGCCCGGTCAGCGTCATGACCCTGCGCCGCACGGCGCCGGAACTGAAACGCCCGCTGCGCATCAGCGGCCTGCCGGTGCTCGCCGCGCTCGCCTTCATCTTCGCCACCGAACTGCTGTACTGGGCCAAGTGGCCGCTCACCGGCGAGATCATCCTGCTGATGGTCGTGGCGCTGCCGCTGTACTTCTACTACACCGCCAAGAGCGGCTGGGAAGACTTCGGCCGCCACCTGCGCGGCGCCTGGTGGCTCATCGTGTACCTGCCGATCATGGCGGTCATTTCGTGGGCCGGCAGCAAGACCTTTGGCGGCCACGACTACATCCCGTACGGCTGGGACCTGGCGATCGTCGCCGTGTTCGGTGCGGTGTTCTACTTCTGGGGCGTGTCGTCGGGCTGGCGCACGCCGATGGTGGAGGCCGCGCGCTTCCATCACGATGATGAGTCGGGTGAACCGGCGCTGCCGCCAAGCGCGGATGAAGCCGAGGCCGTGACCGGCCATCGTTGATGAAAATGGGCGCCCATAGGGCGCCCTTTTTCTTAGATAGCCAGCACGTCGCCCAGCAGGGCTTGCGCCGTGATCTCCGGCCCCGCGCCAGGCCCCTGGATCACCAGCGGCGTGGAGTGATAGCGGGTGGTGGTGAGCGCGAACTGGTTGTCGGTGCCGGAGAGGCGCGACGCCGGGTGATCCAGGCCCACTTCCACCAGGCCGACGCGGGCGCGGCCACGCTGGTTCAGCCGGGCCAGGTAGCGCAGCACCTTGCCGTTCGCCTTCGCTTCAGCGTGGCGGCAGGCGAGCGGCTCATCGAGTTCTTCCAGGCGATCGAGGAACACCTTCGTTTCCACGCCACGAAGCGACTCGGGGACCAGGCTTTCGATCTCGACCTCATCGCTACCGAGGGCGAAACCCGCATGGCGCGCGATGATCAGCAGCTTGCGTGCCACGTCCTCGCCCGAGAGATCCGAGCGTGGATCCGGCTCGGTGAAGCCCAGGCGGCGCGCATCGCGCAGCAAGGCAGAGAACGGGCGCGAGCCGTCGTACTGGTTGAATAGCCACGAGAGCGAACCGGAGAACACGCCTTCGAGGGTCAGCAGGCTATCGCCGCAGCGACGCAGCCGGCGCAGCGTGGACAGGACCGGCAGGCCCGCGCCTACCGTGGCCGCATCACCGTAGATCGCGCCACCGGCCGACGCGGCTTGCAGCGCACGCCAGCCCTGCAGGTGGCCGCCCGCCAGCGCCTTGTTGGCCGTGACGACGTGGTAACCCCGGGAGAGCCACTCGGCGTGACGGCTCGCTTCCTTCGTGCAGGCCGTCGCATCGATCAGCACCTTGCGCTGCGCACCGCTCTCATCGAGCGCGGCGAGCAGCGGGCCGTTATCGCGACCATCGCGGGCTTTCGCCAGCGCATCAGTGACATCCGCGGGGCGCAGGCCACCCGCGAGCACATGCTGGCGCCGCGAGTTGGCCGCACCTACCAGGCGCAGGGTGTTAGCCGACGGGGTGGCAAGCAGCGTGAGCAGCGCACGGCCGACGACGCCTGTGCCGAGCAGGACGACCGCCGTACAGGGAACCTCCGTGGAAAGGGGAGCCACCACCGCGTTCATGCGCCGACCTTGCGTTTCGAGGTGATGGTCGCGACCGCCGCGGCCCGTGCAAGTGCGGCCTCCAGATCGTCGATCAGGTCATCGCCATCTTCGATACCAATGGAAAGACGCAGCAGGTTGTCGGCAATGCCCGCCGTGCGCCGTGCTTCCGGTGCCATGGCCGCATGCGTCATCGTGGCCGGATGGGCAACGAGGCTTTCTACTCCACCCAGGGATTCCGCCAGCGAGAAATACTTGATGCCATCGACGAACGCCTCGATCGCGTCATCACCGCCGCGTAGTTCAAAACTGAGCATGGCGCCGAAGCCCTTCTGCTGACGCTGCGCCAGCGCATGTCCCGGATGGGACGCCAGGCCGGGGTAGTAGATACGTTCGACGGCATCATGGCCCTCCAGGCGATCAGCGATGCGGCGCGCGTTTTCTTCGTGCGCACGCAGGCGCACGGCAAGGGTGCGCACGCCACGCAAGGTCAGGAAGCTGTCGAACGGCGAGCCGGTCTGCCCGTTGCAGTTACCCCACCACTTCAGCTGCTCAGCCACCGCCTGGTCTGCAGCGATCACGGCACCACCGACCACATCGCTGTGGCCATTGATGTACTTCGTGGTCGAATGCAGCACCACGTCGGCGCCCAGCTTGAGCGGCTGCTGCAATGCCGGCGAGAGGAAGGTGTTGTCGACCAGCACCAGTGCGCCCACGGCGTGTGCCGCCTGCGATACGTGGCGCACATCGGTGATGCGCAGCAGCGGGTTGGACGGGGTTTCGATCCAGACCAGCGCGGGCTTCGCGGCCAGGCCCTCGGCGAGCGCCGTCGGGTCGTTGAAGTTGACGAAGCGCACGCTGAAGCGGCCCTTCTTCGCCCAGGCATCAAGCAGGCGCCACGTGCCGCCGTAGCAATCATGCGAGGCGATGACCAAACCACCCGCCGGCACGAGTTCAAGCGCCAGCGCCACCGCCGACATGCCCGTGTTGGTCACGACCGCGCCAGCGCCCTCTTCCAGTTCGGTAAGCGCCTCGGCGAGCAGATCGCGCGTCGGGTTGCCGCTGCGCGAGTAGTCGTAGGCGCGCTTGCGGCCAAAGCCTTCGAACGCATAGTTCGTGGACAGGTGCAGCGGCGGCACGACGGCGCCGTGCTGGGTATCGGATTCAATGCCGGCGCGGACGGCACGGGTACACAGGCGGGTTTCACGGGTCATGGTCAGAGGGCTCCGCAACAGTCGTTAAGTGCGTGACGCAGCACGGGGGCGAGCTGCACGGTTTCTTTGAGGAAGGCGTCGTGGCCATACGGCGAGTCCACGACTTCAAGGGTGGCGGTACCACCGATGCGGCGCTGCAATTCGCACAGGTCGGAAAGCGGCACCAGGCGATCGGACGGGAAGCCCACCAGCGTGGTCGGCGCATGCACGCGCTCCGGCGCGATGTCATGCAGATCGATCGATTCGGACAACGCGAGGAAGCGCTGCGGATCGAAGCGCTCGACGAAGCGACGGCCCGCGTGCTCCAGATAATCTTCGACCGGGAAGTAGAAGCGGCCATCACGCAGTTCGGGACCGGCAGCAAAGCGGCGCGAGAACTCTTCACTGCCGCGATAGGTCGTCATCGCCAGTTGACGGGCGAGTGCCAGGGCTTCATCCGTGCGGCCCGATTCGATGCCCAGGCGCACGATGCCACGCTGCACGGAGCGCTGCGCGGTGGAGAGCGGGTGCGGGCGGTGCGCGCCGGCCAACAGCACGAGGGACTTCACCTTGTCGGCGTGGTTGGCGGCAAAGGCCAGGCCGGTCATGGCGCCGTACGACGAGCCGATGAAGGCGTGCGCGCGGCCGATGCCCAGTTCATCGACCAGCGCGGCAAGCGCCGCCGCCTGGTCTTCGCTGGATACGGAATCGACGCCCGCGATATCGGCCGGCACCAGCCAATCGATGGAGAGCACGCGGCAATGTGACAGATCGATGGCGCCACCCTGGCTCACCAGTTCCTGCCACCAACCCTGGCGTTCGCGCCCCGCGCAGACATCGCGGGTGGCGGAGATGCCGCCCTGCACGATCACCGTGGGCGCATTCGGCGCGCCGCACCACAGGTAGCGCACATCCACTGCTACCGCTTCGCTGCCGTACTTGGGCGTGATGGACACGCGACGGGTACCGCGCTGCTCGGTGAGATCGGCGGCGCCACGCGGCGCGGCGGCCACGGCTGCTTCGGAGAGGGGGATCACGGTGAGGGGCTCTGCTGGCATGTCCGGGTTCCTGTCGGGATCGAGCCCTGCGGATACCTGTAGCCGGACTGCCAGGGCACGGTGCGCAAGAACGCGCCCGGCTCGGACATTCCCATCTATCGGGTTGCGTGGCGAACCACGCACCGCAGGAGTTGGCACCGTTGCGGAAATCCGCAGGTTGCCCCGGCTTCAAAGGGCCTGTCCCTCAGCCGGTCTCGATGAGTGGAACCGAGGTTACGCGCCGTTCCATGGCGTGTCAACAGCCGTATAGACGTCTAAACCTCCAAAACCTTACGAAAACGTCGACGGGATCACTGTAGGAGCGCGCTCGCGCGCGATGGGGCTAGCCGCGAGACGCCATCGCGCGCAAGCGCGCTCCTACAGGGGCTGCGCCCCAAAACGGGGCATTTGGCCGTCTGTATGGCATTGGCGTGGGCGCGGGTTAACATCGGGGCATGGCTACCTACCCCACCTTAAGCGCCGGCATCGGCCACACGCCCCTCCTTCGCCTGCGCCAGGCGTCCGAGGCTACCGGCTGCGAGATCCTGGCCAAGGCCGAGTTCCTGAACCCCGGTGGCTCGGTGAAGGACCGTACCGCCCTGGGCCTGGTGGATGACGCGGAGGCCCGGGGCCTCCTGCGGCCCGGGGCCACCGTGGTGGAGGGCACGGCCGGCAATACCGGCATTGGCCTGTCCCTGCTGGGCAACAGCAGGGGCTACCGCAGCCTGATCGTCATGCCGGATACGCAGAGCCGGGAGAAGATCGATGCCCTGCGCGCCGCCGGGGCCGAGGTGAAGCTGGTCCCGGCCGCCCCCTGGACCGACCCGAACCATTACGCCGCCACCGCCCGCCGCCTGGCCGACGAGATGAACGCCCGGCACCCGGGCAGCGCCTGGTTCGCCAACCAGTTCGATAACCTGGCCAACCGCCAGTGGCACGAGGACCACACCGGCGCCGAGATCTGGGAGCAGACCGCGGGCAAGATCGATGGCTTCGTATGTGCATCGGGCACGGGCGGAACCATTGCGGGGGTTGGGCGGGCACTGAAGGCACGCGCGCTGGAGGCCCGGGACCGGGCTGCCCGGTCCACCGATGTGGTCGTGGCCCTTGCCGACCCCGCAGGTTCGGCCCTGGCCAACTACGTGACTACCGGCGAGGCCAAGGCCGAGGGCAGCTCCATCACCGAAGGCATCGGCAACGCCCGGCTCACGGCCAACTTCCTGGATGCCCCGATCGACGTGGCCTGGTCCATCCCCGATACCGAATCCATTCCCGAGATCCACCGCCTGCTGCGCCACGAGGGTTATGGCGTGGGGCTCTCCAGCGGGGTAAACATCGCCGGGGCCATTCGCCTGGCGCGCCACCTGGGCCCGGGGCACACGGTGGTCACCGTCCTGTGCGACAGCGCCATGCGCTACCAGGCCAAGCTGTTCAACCCGGCGTTCCTGCGCGAGAAGGGCATCGAGGTGCCCACCTGGCTGGACGCGGCGTTCCCGGGGTAAATCCGCGCTAGAATATGGGGTTAGCCCTTCGATGCGACCCCAGATTCCATGTCTTCACACCTCACCGAGACCAAGCGGCGGCGTAGCTTCGCCATCGTCAGCCACCCTGACGCGGGCAAGACCACCCTGACTGAAAAGCTGCTGCTGTTCGGCGGCGCGATCCAGATGGCCGGCTCGGTAAAGAGCCGCAAGGCCGCCCGCCACGCCACATCCGACTGGATGGCGCTGGAAAAGGAGCGCGGCATCTCGGTCACGTCCTCGGTCATGCAGTTCCCGTACAACGGGGCCATCGTGAACCTGCTCGATACCCCGGGCCACGCGGACTTCTCCGAAGATACCTACCGCGTGCTCACGGCGGTCGACTCGGCGCTCATGGTGATCGACTGCGCGAAGGGCGTGGAAGAGCGCACCATCAAGCTCATGGAAGTGTGCCGCCTGCGCGATACGCCGATCATGACCTTCATCAACAAGCTCGACCGCGAGGGCCGCTCGCCGATCGAACTGCTCGATGAAGTGGAGTCGGTGCTCGGCATTGCCTGCGCGCCGGTTACCTGGCCGATCGGCATGGGTTCGCGCCTGAAGGGCGTGTACCACCTCTTGCTCGATGAAGTGCACATCTTCGAACCCGGCAAGAACTTCACCCGCCAGGACTCGACCATCTTCAAGGGCGGCCTGGATAACCCCGAACTTATCGCGCGCATTGGCGAAGCCGCCTTGCAGGAAGCGCGCGACGAACTCGAGCTGGTCCTGGGCGCCTCCAACCCGTTCGATGTGGATGCGTACCTCGCTGGCAAGCAGACCCCGGTGTTCTTCGGCTCGGCCGTCAACAACTTCGGCGTGGAGCTGCTGCTTGAGTTCTTCGTGGAGCACGCGCCCTCGCCGCGCTCGCGCAATACGCTCTCGCGCGAAGTCGTGCCTGAAGAAGAAAAGCTCACCGGCTTCGTGTTCAAGATCCAGGCGAACATGGACCCGGCGCACCGCGACCGCGTGGCATTCATGCGCATCTGCTCGGGCACGTACACGGCCGGCATGAAGATGCAGCAGACCCGCACCGGCAAGGAAGTGCGCATCGCAAACGCACTCACCTTCATGGCAAGCGATCGTGAAATCGTCGAGCGCGCGTACCCGGGCGATGTCATCGGCCTGCACAACCACGGCACCATCACCATCGGCGATACCTTCACCGAGGGCGAAGGCTTGTCGTTCACCGGCATCCCCAACTTCGCGCCGGAACTGTTCCGCCGCGCACGCCTGCGCGATCCGATGAAGATGAAGGCACTGCAGAAGGGCCTGGCCCAGCTTTCCGAAGAAGGCGCCACGCAGTTCTTCCGCCCGCTCATGTCGAATGACCTGATCCTGGGTGCCGTCGGCGTGCTGCAGTTCGATGTGGTGGCCTACCGCCTGAAGGACGAATACAACGTCGACTCCAGCTTCGAGCAGGTCGGCGTCGCCACGGCGCGCTGGGTGCACTGCAGCGACGAAAAGAAGCTGGAAGAGTTCAAGGAAAAGAACGCCGCCAACCTCGCGATCGATGCGGCGGGCGAACTCGTCTACCTTGCCCCCACGCGCGTGAACCTGCAACTCGCGCAGGAGCGCTGGCCGCAGGTGCGTTTCTCGGCCACACGCGAGCACGCCGCCTCGGTCGAGGTTTGAGGGCAAATGTAGGAGCGCGCTCCTACAAGAGCAGCGGCATCAAGCGTCGCGCATCGGCATTAAACCGGCGAGGGATGCAGGAACCGGTGGATGGCATGCACCACCACCGAGCCCTCGCCGACGCCGGCAGCCACGCGTTTCACCGAGCCTGAGCGCACATCGCCCACGGCGAACACGCCACGCAACGTGGTGGCGTACGGGGATGGCGTGGCATAGCCATCGGCATCGCGGCCGGTGAGCACGAAGCCCTTCTTGTCCAGGTCCAGGCAACCCTGCAGCCATGCCGTGTTCGGCTCGGCGCCGATCATCACGAACAGGCTGGCAACCTTGCGCCGCTCCTGCACGTTGGTCTTCACGCAGTACCAGCCCACTTCGCGCAGGTAGGCATCGCCGTCCAGGTGATCGATCTCGCAGTACGGGTGCAGGGTGATGCGCGGCGACTGGGCGATACGCTGCACCAGGTAATCGGACATAGTGGCCGCGAGGCCTTCGCCACGCACCAGGATGTGCACGTGCGAGGCTGCACGGGCCAGGAACACGGCCGCCTGGCCGGCGCTGTTACCACCGCCCACGACGACAACTTCCTCACCGGCGCACAGGGTCGCTTCCATTGCCGTGGCGGCGTACTGGATGCCCTGCCCCTCAAAACGCTCGTAATCCACCTGGGCCAGCTTGCGGTAACGGGCACCCGTGGCGATGACCACCGAGCGCGCCGTCACCATCGAGCCGTTATCCAGGTGCAATTTGTACGGGTGGCTACCGCAATCCATGCTGCGCACCTCACGGGCAATGGCCATGTGTGCGCCGAACTTCATGGCCTGCACCTGCGCCCGGCCGGCGAGGGCCTGGCCAGAAATGCCGGTGGGGAAGCCCAGGTAGTTCTCGATCTTGGAGCTGGTACCCGCCTGGCCGCCCGGCGCCAGCGCCTCGAGCACCACGGTATCCAGCCCCTCGGAGGCGGCGTAAACGGCGGCCGCGAGGCCTGCCGGGCCCGCGCCGATCACCGCCACGTCATAGACGTGATCGCTGTCCAGTTCGATGGTGATACCCAGCTCGTCGGCCAGTTCGGTGGTGGTGGGACAGCGCAACACGCGCTTGTCCGGCAGGATGACCACCGGGCACTCATCCGGCTGCAGGCCGAAGCCCTCGATCAGGTGGCGCGCATCCTCATCGATATCAGTATCGAGCAGCTTGTGCGGGTAGCCATTGCGGATAAGGAAGCTGCGCAGGCGCACGGTGTCGGCCGCGTGGGCGGAGCCGGCCAGCCACACCCCGCCCTGCCCGCTCTGGATCAGGCCCACCCGGCGCAGGATGAAGGCGCGCATGATGATCTCGCCAATATCCGGCTCACCGGCGATCAGGCGGCGGAAGTTCGCCGGGTCCACGCGCACGATGCGCGAGTCAGAGCCGGTACGGCCATTGACCATGGTCTGGCGGCCACTGAACAAGTCCACCTCACCGGTGAACTGGTGGCGGCCGTGGGTGACCACGATACGCGGCTCGCCATCGCTGCCGATGTCATAGACCTCGATGGAGCCCTCGACGACAAAGAAGTAATCGACCCGGCGCTGGCCGCGCTGGAACAGCATGGTGCCTTTGGGGATCAGCTCCTCCACCCCGTAATGGACCACGCGCGAGGCCATCTCATCGTCCAGGCGGGGGAACGTCTGTGCCGTGCGGTTCATCGGGCTCGACGGATCGTTGTCTTGCGGCTTCGACATCGGTAATTCCGGTGACTTCGGGGCCAGGGTGCCTCCCGCACGGAACGATACCGGGCGGGCGTGGAACGATCTTGTATCGGAGCACCATCATGCCTGCGTAGACTGCACCACGCACCCGTCCACCCGCGCCTGAGCCCATGACCGAAAACGACGCCACCCCCCTTCCGCGCCCCTCGCTGCCCGCCCGCCTGCTGCGCTCGCCCGTGGGCCGCATCCTGGTCTTCGCCCTCAGTGCGTGGCTCATCGGCGTGGTCTGCAGCCGGATCTACTCCGGCCTGGGCCTCCCGCACGGCGCGATCCCGTTTGGCGAGGTCACGCCGCTGATCGAATTGTTCCGGCTCCTTCCGGTGGTACTGGCGTATTGGCTGCTCGTGCGCTTCATTGAGCAGCGCCATGTCGATGAACTTGCCGCGCGCAAGCTCATTCCCCATGTCCTCGCCGGCCTCGCCGCGGGCTTCATCCTGTTCTCGCTGGTAGTCGGGGCACTCTGGGCGCTCGGCGCCTACGTGGTCCATGGCACCAACGTCGGTGTGCCCTGGCTGGGGCTCGTGCTCGTCCTGGGCGTGGGGGCCGGCGTGGGCGAGGAGATCGTGAGCCGCGGCGTGCTGTTCCGCATTGTCGAGGAAGGGCTGGGCACCTGGATCAGCCTGCTGTTCTCGGCCGCCTTCTTCGGCTTCATGCACATCTGGAACCCGCACGCCACGACGTGGAGCGCCCTGGCCATCGCCCTCGAGGCTGGCCTGCTGTTCGGCCTGATCTACCACGTAACCCGCTCGCTCTGGCTGTGCATGGGTGTTCACGCGGCGTGGAACGTGGCCCAAGGCCCGTTCTACGGCATCCCCGTATCGGGCTTCGAGCAGAAGGGCTGGCTCGCTTCCACCATGCAGGGTCCTGACTGGCTCACCGGTGGCGAGTTCGGTGCCGAGGCCTCCGTGGTGGCCCTTTGCATCTGCTCCACGCTCACGGCGGTATTGCTGGGCATAGCCCTCCGCCGCGGCAGCCTCGTACCGCCGTTCTGGGCACGCCCGAAAGCTAAGCCTGCCGCCTGACCTGCCGATAATGTGTCGACCGCCAAGGAAGGCGTAGCCCGATTCGTAGTAATACCCAAGGGCGACCCGCCCATCCCCGTCCCACTACCGGTCATCGCATGACTTCCACCGACGCAAAGCGCCAATGGCTGGCCGACCAGCCCCTGCAGCGCAAGATCATCCTCGCCATCGGCGCCCTGCTCGCCCTGTTCGTGGCAGCGTGTATCGCCAACCTGGTATCGCTGGGGCGCGAAAACGACACCCGGGCCTGGGCCACCCACACCTATGTGGTGCTTTTGACCCTGTCAGACGTCGGTGCGGATGCCCAGCAACGCCAGGTGGCCGCCCGCGGCTACATGCTGAACCAGACGGACACGGAGTACGCCGACTTCGAAGCGGCGGACCGCGACCTGGTCACAAGCATGGGCAAGCTGCGTACGCTCACCGCCGATAACCCGTTGCAACAAGGCCGGATCGACCGGCTACAGGACATGCTCGACCGTTGGAAGGTCGAGGCGCTCAAGAACGGCCTGGAGCCCATGCGCGCCATCGGCAACCCGGTGACACCCGAAGCCTCGCTGGCGCGCGACGGCATCCGCCGTGATTATTTCGCCCGCCGTACCGTCGTCATGACCGACATCCGCAAACTCATTGATGAGATGGCGGCTACCGAGCGCACCCTGCTCGACAAACGCAACGCGGCGCTCGACTCCACCCTGGCCGCAACGCAAACGATTGATATCCTCTCGCTGGTGCTGTGCCTGCTGACCGGCGCCGCCGTGATCTTCATGACCTTCCGCCTGATCACGCGCCCGCTCGTGCGTATGACCGAGCTGATGACCCGCCTTGCCGGGCATGACCACACCATCGAGGTCGGCCAGCGGAACCGCCGCGACGAGATCGGCGAGATTGCCCGTGCACTGCAGGTGTTCAAGGACATGTCGATCGAGACGGCGGGCCAGACCTGGCTGAAGTCGTCCGTGACCGCGGTATCCAACCGCCTCCAGGAGTGCACCACCTACCGCGAGTTCGCCGATGCGCTCGTGACCGAGATGGTCACCTCGCTCAAGGCCGGTGTCGGCGTCTTCTACATCTATCGCGAAGAATCGCACCGGCTGGAACTCACCGGCAGCTATGGCTTCCGCCAGCGCCGCCATGTCACGGCGGAATACGCCGTGGGTGAAGGCCTTGTCGGCCAGGCCGCGGCGAACCAACAGACCATCGTGCTGCAGGATGTGCCCGACGACTACACACGCATCCATTCGGGCACTGGCGAGGCCGCGCCGCGTAGCGTCGTCGTCGTGCCGGTCATGTCCCGCGACACGCTGCTTGGCGTTATTGAAATCGCCAGCTTCGAGCATCTGACCGGCCTGCAGGAACGCCTGATCGATGAGCTCATGCCCATCGTGGCGCTGTCCCTGGAAAACCTCGCCCGTGCCCTGCGCACGCGCGATCTGCTGGAACAGACCCAGAGCCAGGCCGATGAGCTGCGCACCTCCGAGGAGGCCCTTCGCCACCAGCAGGATGCGTTGCAGGCCACGAACAGCGAACTGCACGCCAAGACCGCCGAACTGCAGGAACAGTCGCAGCGGCTGATCGCCTCCGAAGAAGAATTGCGCGTCCAGACCGAAGAGCTGCACGCCTCGAACGAGGAACTGCGCGAAAAGGGCCTGACACTCAACCACCAGAAAGACGCGCTCGAGGCCCTGCAGAAGGAGACCCACGAGAAGGCTGAAGAATTGGCACGGGCCAGCCAGTACAAATCCGAGTTCCTGGCCAACATGTCGCACGAGCTGCGCACGCCGCTCAACAGCCTGCTCATCCTTTCGCGCAGCCTGGCCGATAACGACGAAGAAAACCTCACCGGCGAACAGGTGGAATCGGCGCGGATCATCCACGATGCCGGCTCCAACCTGCTACGGCTGATCAATGACATCCTCGACCTGTCCAAGGTGGAGGCCGGCAAGATGGAGCTAATGGTCGATACGCTCCCGCTCGCCGACCTGGCCCGCACACTGGGTCGCACGTTCAACCATGTGGCGCAGGAGAAGAAGCTGGCGTTCGAGGTAAAGCTGGAAGACGGCCTGCCCGCCAGCATCCAGACCGATGCCGGCAAGCTGGAGCAGGTGGTGAACAATCTGCTGAGCAATGCGTTCAAATTCACCGCTTCGGGCAGTGTGCGCGTGCGCATCGGCCGCCCCGCTGCGAACGCCTCGCTTCCCACCGGCCTGGATCCCGCCCGCGCGATCTGCATCGCCGTGACCGATTCCGGCATCGGTATCGCGCCGGAGAAGTTCCAGCGGGTGTTCCACGCGTTCGAGCAGGTGGATGCAAGCACCAGCCGCCAGTACGGCGGCACCGGCCTGGGCCTGGCCATTTCGCGGCGCATCGCCATGCTGATGGGTGGCGATATCACGCTGGAGAGCGAAGTCGGCGCCGGGAGCACCTTCACCATATTCCTCCCCGAACAAGCACCGGCGCATGCCGTGGATCGTGCGGAGCCCGTCTCACTCGAACAGGCCGCCGCCGAAGCCACCCTCCCGCTTTCTCCGTCGCTCATCGCCGAATCGATCGATGACGACCGCGCGACGATAGCGCCGGGCGATACCACGATCCTCGTGGTGGAAGATGACCCGGCGTTCGCGCGCATCCTGGCGGACATGATCCACCGCAAGGGCCACCGCGTCCTCGCGGCGGCAGACGGTGAAACCGGCCTTGCCCTTGCCCGCCAGTACCGTCCCACGGGCATCCTGCTCGATGTGATGCTGCCGGGCATGGATGGCTGGACCGTGATCGAGCGGCTCAAGCACGATGCGGCCACCCGGCATATCCCGGTGCACTTCATTTCCGCCACGGACGATGCCAGCCGCGGCATGGAACTGGGCGCCGTTGGGTTCCTGACCAAACCTGTAAGCCGCGAATCCATCGGCACGGCGTTCGATCGCCTGCTCCACTTCGCCGAGGGCCGCACGCGCCACCTGCTGGTCGTGGACGATGATGCCAGTGCGCGCACCGCCGTGCGCACCCTGCTGAAGGACGACAACATCGTGATCGACGATGCGGCCTCCGGTGAGGAAGCTTTGGCGAAAACGAACGACGTGGCCTACGACTGCATCGTGCTCGATCTTGGCCTGCCCGGCATGTCCGGCATGGAGTTCCTCGAGCGCCTGTCGCAATCGGGGCATACGCCGCCCGTGGTGGTGTATTCCGGTCGTGACCTCTCCCGCGAGGAGAGCATGAAGATTCGCCAGTACACCGACAGCATCGTGGTCAAGGGCGCCCGCTCGCCCGATCGCCTGCTCGACGAAGTAAGCCTGTTCCTGCACTCCATCCGCCAGGGCGGCAGTGCCGCCGCCGTCGAACGGACTACCCCAGCCGGCGGCATGGATGAGGCTGGCCTCCGCGGCCGCCGCATCCTGCTGGTGGACGACGACATGCGTAACCTCTTCGCCCTGTCGAAGGTGCTGCGTGGCAAGGGCATCGATGTCGTGATGGCGCAGGATGGCCAGAAGGCGCTCGACGTATTGGACAAGGATCCCGAACTCGAGCTGGTGCTCATGGATATCATGATGCCCGTGATGGATGGCTACGACACCATGCGCGCGATCCGTGCCAAGCCTGCCGTCGCGAACGTGCCGATCATCGCGCTCACAGCCAAGGCCATGCGCGGCGACCGCGAAAAGTGCCTGGAAGCCGGCGCCAATGATTACCTCTCCAAGCCCATCGATGTGGACCGCCTGCTGTCGATGATCCGCGTATGGCTGCCGGCAAGGGTCTGAGGTGGACGTCGAGGACATCGAAATCGAGCTGTTCATCCGGGCCATGCAACGGCGCCACGGCTACGACTTCAACGACTACGCGCCCGCGTCGTTGAAGCGACGTGTGCAACAGCTGGTGCGAACGCACGATGCGGGCACGATCAGTGAACTGAACCGCCGGCTCCTGCACGAGGATGGCTTCGTCACCCGCGTTATTGAAGGGCTATCGGTTCCGGTATCGGAGATGTTCCGTGACCCACCGGTATTCCGCGCCCTGCGGGACAAGGTGTTGCCGGTGTTGGCGTCATATCCGGAAATCAACATCTGGCAGGCGGGCTGTGCGCATGGGCAGGAGGTCTATTCGCTCGCCATCCTGCTCGAGGAAGCCGGCCTCTACGACCGCGCGCGCATCTACGCGACCGATTTCAACGATGCGGCGCTGCACGTGGCGGCCGAAGGCATCTACGCCACGCGTGACGCGCGGGACTGGTCACGCAACTATATTGAAGCAGGCGGACTTCGCTCGTTCAGCGATTACTACAGCGCTCGCTACGACTTCATCAAGCTCGACCAGCGGTTGCGTCGCAACGTGACGTTCTTCAACCACAACCTGGTCACGGACGAAGTGTTCTGCGAGGCACACCTTATCCTGTGCCGCAACGTACTCATCTACTTCAACAACGCCTTGCAGGACCACACGCTCGCCCTGTTCCGCGACAGCCTGGTGCGTGGCGGCTTTCTCTGCCTTGGCACACGCGAGAACATCGATTTCTCGCCGGCCGCCGCCTGCTTCACCGATATCGACGCGGCACTGCGGATCTACCAGGCAGGCGTCTCCGTGGCGAGGCCTTTGACACGATGACCGCGCGGGCCGCCATCGCGATGGGTTGCAGCGCAGGAGGCCTTGCGGCCTTGCAGCGCGTGCTCCCTGCGCTGGACCGGCGGCTCGCCGTGCCCATCGTGGTCTGCTGCCACACGGGATCGGCCGATGTATCCCTGTTGGTGGAGATCCTCGCCCGAGTCTCCGCCCTGCCCGTGGTCGAGGCCGCTGAACGCGCCCCTGCCGATCCGGGCGTCGTCCACGTGGCGCCCAGTGGTTACCACCTCCTGGTAGAACCCAACGCGCATTTCTCGCTCAGCGTGGATGCGCGCGTTACCTATGCCCGACCGTCAATCGACGTGCTCTTTGAAACCGCTGCGGACGCGTGGCAAGGCGGCCTCGTGGCGGTACTCATGACCGGCGCCAATTCCGATGGCGCCACCGGCCTGAAGGCCGTGAGGCATGCCGGTGGCTACGCCATCGTGCAGGATCCGCTGAGTGCTGAATCCGATGTCATGCCGCGCGCCGGCCTGGATATCGCTGGTGCCGACGCGTGCCTCCCACTCGACCAGATTGCGCAACGACTTAACGAACTTTGCATCCCATGACCCCGATTCGCCCCAAGATCCTTGTCGTCGACGATACCCCCGCCAACCTGGTAGCCATGCGCCGCCTGCTTGCGCGCGCCGACGCAGACATTTTCGAAGCCGACAACGGTAACGACGCGCTTGCCCTATGCCTGGACCACCAGTTCGCGCTGGTGTTGCTCGATGTGAACATGCCCGGCATGGATGGCTTTGAAGTCGCCGAGCTCATCACCGAGACCGAGCACCTGCGCGAGACACCCATCATCTTCGTGACGGCCGCTTACGCCGACGATATCAACCGCATGAAGGGCTACACCGCCGGTGCGGTGGATTACATCGCCAAGCCCATCAACGATGCGATCCTGCAATCGAAGGTGAAGATCTTCCTCGAGCTGTATCGTGCCCGCGCGCTACTGCAGCACGCACTGGATGAGCTCTCCGTGCGCAACCAGCAGCTCACCACGGAAGTGGCCGAGCGCACGCGCATGGAGCAGCTGGTGCGCCACCAGGCCACGCACGATGCGCTCACCGGCCTGCCCAATCGCGTGCTGTTTCGCGAACGGCTGGAAGCCGCTCTCGCCACCGCCAACACAGGTGGTGCGCCGTTTGCGCTCGCCTATATCGATATCGACGGTTTCAAGGGCGTGAACGATGGGCACGGCCACGCCGCTGGCGACGAGCTGCTGAAAGCGATCGCGGCCCGGGTCGATGCTCGCACGCGTGGTACCGATACGGTGGCGCGCCTTGGCGGTGATGAGTTCGCGGTGCTCCTGCACGACACAAGCGACGGCCAGGCCGCGGTCGCACGCTGCCAGACCCTGTGCGATGCCATCGCCGAGCCCTACACCCTCTCGGTAGCGGACCTGCGCATTCCCGCGAAGATCGGCGCCAGCATCGGGGTCACGATGTTCCAGCCCGGCGACGCCTACGACCGCCTGGTTTCGACCGCTGACGAAGCCATGTACGAAGCGAAACGCAGCGGCAAAAACCGCTGCGTGCTCAAATAGGGATCATCTGCCCTACCCCAACGAAGCCAAAAACGCCTCCAGAACAGCCCCCCGATACCGCTGCCGGTGCAACAAGACCGACAGCGTGCGCCGCAAATCAAGGAACGGGGTTGGCAACACGGTGAGTCGGCCTGTTGCCACCGCATCGGTCACGGCGACTTCCGGCAAGCATGCGATACCGAGCCCCGCGATCACCGCCTGCTTGATCGCCTCGGATTGATCGAGTTCCAGCACGGTGCGTCCTTCGGGCAATTCCGCGAGCGCCCGTTCGCTGAGTGCACGCGTGGCGGATCCGCGCTCACGGAGCACCCAGCGCTCCCCTGCGAAGTCGTCGCGCTTCAGGCGCTTCTTTCCCGCGAGCGCATGCCCCGGTCGCGCGCAGACCACCAGCCGGTCTTCGCGCCAGGGCCGGGCTTCGATCGCCGGATGAGTCACGGGCCCTTCGACGCAGCCAATATCCACATCATGGTCGAGCACACCCTGGGCGATGCGGTCGGTGTTGGCGACGGTAAGGCGCAATGCCACGGTGGCGTGCGTATCGACGAATGGGCCGACCAGGTCGCCCACCAGGTAATTGCCCACCGTGTTGCTGGCACCCACCCGGAGCTCGCCACTCAGCGCCGTCACGGCGCCCGAGGCACGCCGGGCGAACTCGGCATGCCTTTCCACCAGTTCGCGCGCCAGCGGAAGCAGGTTGCGGCCGCGGTCGTTGAGCCGCAGGCGCCCTCGCTCGCGGTCGAACAGCGGCTCGCCGATCTGACGTTCCAGCTCGCCCAGCGCCATGGAGGCCGCTGGCTGGCTTAGGTGCAGCCGCTCACTGGCAGTGCGAACGCTGCCCGTGGTGGCGATATCGACGAAGACTTCCAATTGCCGCGGGCTGAAAGAGTGCATAAGTAAACCTTATGCCTTCAATCAATCATCTTCAATATGCTTATTGAGTTCGAGAGCGGACAATGAGCCTGTCCCGATTAAACCAAGGCCCCTCACGTGTCTGCCGTCGCCACCTCCCCCGCGCCCGAATCCCGCCTGCCCGGCATCCTGCTCGCCTTCGCCGTGGCCGCGGTGGCGTTCGGCCTGGGTCGGTTAATGCCGCTGGTCGGCGGCGCGGTCTGCGGCATCGTCCTTGGCATCCTCGTCCGTCACTTCGCGGCGCCCTCGGCCCGCTTCCAACCGGGCATTCGCTTTGCGGGCAAGCAGATCCTGCAATGGTCGATCATTGCCCTGGGGTTTGGCCTCAGCCTGAACCAGGTCGCCAAGACGGGCCTGGAATCACTGTCGGTCACCCTGGCAACGGTTGCCGCCGCAGGGTTGGTGGCATGGCTCCTTGGCCGGGTGCTGCGCGTGCACGACAAGCTGCAGGTCCTGATCGGTGTTGGCACCGCCATCTGCGGTGGCTCGGCCATCGCTGCCGTGGTGCCGATCATCAAGCCGGATGACCACGACACCGCGTTCGCGATCAGCACCATCTTCCTGTTTAACCTGGTGGCGGTGCTGCTGTTCCCGCTGCTGGGCCACGCCATGGGCCTCTCTGATCTCGGCTTCGGCCTGTGGGCTGGCACGGCGATCAACGACACGTCATCCGTGGTGGCTGCGGGCTATAGCTACAGCCATGCGGCGGGCGATTACGCCACGATCGTAAAACTCACCCGCGCCACGCTCATCATTCCGATCAGTCTCTCCATCGCCTTCATCGTGGCATGGCGCCAGAAGCGCGGCGGCGCCGGCGATTTCAGCCTGGCGAAGATCTTCCCGTGGTTCATCCTGTGGTTCCTCGTCGCCTCGGGTGTCCGCACCGCCGGCCTCGTCCCGGAAGCCATCGTTCCCATCATCCACTTCATCGCCGAGTGCCTGATCATCGTCGCACTCACGGCCATCGGCCTCTCCGCCGACCTGCGCCGCATGGCGAAAACCGGTCCGCGCCCGATCCTGCTGGGCCTGGGCACCTGGGCCGCCGTAGCACTCACCAGCTTGCTCGTGCAGCATCTGATCGGGCGTTGGTAAATTTCCAATCATCGCGACGCATGCTGTCGTATCTAAGCCCATGCTCAGGCTTTCCTCACTAACCCGCACAATGATCACTCATCTGCGAAAGGCCCGGAAAAGGCAGCCAGCCTAGAGTGATTTTCGCTGGGCCATTCGGGTGTCATGCCGGCATCCGGTCCAGCGGGATCGGGAGGTCATCATGAACGCAGATGTCGCATCGCGCGTGCTGGATATCGTCGCAAAACAGAGTGGTCGCGACCGCTCCACCATCAGCACGACCAGCATGCTCAAGGATCTGGATATCGACTCGCTCGAGGCGATTGAAACGGTGTTCGAACTGGAAGAAGAGTTCGGCATCCAGATTGCCGACGATCACGGCGGAACAGGCACGGAGACACTCCAGTGCCTGATCGATGCCGTTGAAAACGCGCTCGCCCATACCGCCAAACCGACCGAAACAACCGCCTGAATCGCGGGAAATATAACCATGACAGGCGTTCCGCGGGGGCCATCCAGCCGCGTCGTCATCACCGGCATGGGTGCCATAAGCGCTCTCGGCGCAAGCGCCGAGTCGCACTGGGCAGCTTTGCGCGATGGCCGTTCAGGGATCGCCCCACTGCAGCATGCAAGGTCTTCGGACTTGCGCGTGCGCGTCGCTGCCCAGATACACGACTTTGAGCCGCACGATCATTTCAACGAACGCCAGTTGAGCGTTCTGGATCGCGTATCGCAATTTGCCCTCATCGCCGCTAACGAAGCAGTGGCGAACGCCGGATGGACGCCCGCAACCACCACGGGCCCGCGTATCGCGGTCATCATCGGTACCGGAACCGGCGGCGAAACGAGCCGCGACGAAGAATGCCGGCGGCTGTACCAGGAGAACGCGGCACGCATCCACCCGTTCAGCATCGTCCGCGCCATGGCAAGCGCGCCAGCAAGCCACATTGCGATGGCCGTAGGCGCCACCGGTGCGGTCTTCGCTGTCACCAGCGCATGCGCGTCCTCGAACCACGCCATGGCCCAGGCGGCGCTGCTCATCCGTGCCGGGATCGCCGATATCGCCATTACTGGGGGCACCGAAGCCTGCCTGAGCTATGCCACGTTGCGCGCATGGGAATCCATGCGCGTGCTGGCCGATGACACCTGCAGACCTTTCTGCCGCCAACGCCGGGGCGTGGTACTGGGGGAAGGCGCAGCGGTGTTTATCATCGAATCGCTGGCTCATGCACGTGCGCGTGGCACCGAGCCACTGGCCGAACTCGCGGGAGCGGGCATGAGTTCCGACGCAGGCGATATCGCGGCCCCGTCCGCGGAAGGCGCCGCTGCCGCCATGCGCTCCGCGCTCGATGACGCCGGCATGGACGTCGCCGAGATTGATCACATCAATGCCCACGGCACGGGCACCGCCGCCAATGACGTGACCGAGACGCTAGCGATACGCCAGGCGTTCGGGGCGCATGCGGACCGCATCGCCGTGACCTCCACCAAATCGATGCACGGCCACGCACTGGGTGCCGCTGGTGCGCTGGAGCTGGTTGCCACCCTGGGCGCCATGCGCGATGGCGTCGTTCCGCCGACCGCCAATTTTCTCGAGCGGGACGAGGCATGCGACCTGGATATCGTCGTAGGCCAGGCGCGCTACATGCCCGTACGGGCCGCACTCTCCAATTCGTTTGCCTTCGGCGGTCTCAACGCCGTGCTTGCTCTGCGGCAATGCCCGTTATGAACGAATGGCGTCCAACAGGCGCAGGTTGAGGGCGTGCTGCTGCACTTGCCACCCGCGTAGCCGGAGCGGATCGATATCGGGTTGTTCATCCATGGCGCTGAGCCGGCGCTTCCACCAGGTCTTGTAGGCGTACCGTGAGATGTCGCCCGTGACATCGCTGCCGATGATGCGACCGTGCAGGCTGCGGATGATGGCGTCGCCACCCGCTTCACTCAGCGTACCCTGGTCCCAGTTGGTCATCGCCACATCGGGTGCGTAGGCATCCTTGTCGATCGACAGGTAAACCGGCTGGGTCGTACCCAACTGCATGGCGACAAAGTCTTCCACCATCGCATCCGCATCAGGAAAGGTGCGGAACGCGGTCTCAAGCCCCATCCTGCTCGCCCAACGGGTATCCACGCCGTTCGACCAGTAGGTGAGCTTTCCGGCCTTCAGTGGGCCGAGGTAGTTTTCCCAGGCATGGGCTTTGCCAATGTCGGTCGACGTGATGCCGATAACGTGAACATGCGTCACCCGCGGCATCATCGCCACCCGGCGCACCCACGAACCGCAATGCACGCCGAACGGGAAGCGCATGTTGTCGGGGTGGTTATCGAGCACCACCACCTGGAACGCGTTCTTGCCCGGCACACGTGTAACCAGCGGCCAGGTAAGGTGATGGAAATCGCCACTGCCGAGGAAGACGGTGCCGTGCTCACGTGGCAAGGTGGCATCGAGTGTCAGGCCAAGCCGGCGAAGCCGACCCAGCGAGCAGCCGAACCGCACGCCCTCTTCATGTTCACGAAGCGGAACGACAAGGCGTCCGGGCAGCTCGCCAACCGAGCCATCCAGGTCAAGGACGATCGGCTGTGTCGACACGTGGCACCCATTGGCTATCGGATTCGAAGTGGTGCCGGAACCGGGACATGATGGCGCGCAGCAACGGATTACGGATGAATACTGCGTGCCGGGTCAGGTGGAAGCTGGCGCCGAGGTTCGCTTTCACCTCAGGGTCACTCCAACCCGCTACGTAGTGCGTAAGCCCTCGGGCGAGCGCGTATTCCAGGTTCACGAACCAGCTCACGAAATACAGGTTCAGGTCGCGGGCAGCCGGGTAGGAAAAGCCCACGTATTTGTCGAGCAGCTTGCCGCCATGCTCGTAGCAGAGGTTCCAACCGATGAGCCGGCCTTCATGCCTGTAAGTAAATACCACCCCACCAGGTTCACGCAGGGTGGCCGCGAAAAACTCGCGGGAAAGCTTGTCAAAGTGCACTTCACTCTGCGCGTACACGTTCTCGAACAGGGCGTAGACTTCATCAACCGCCGCGTCGCGATCGAATGCGTGGCCCGTGGGAATCGCCGCGATCGCCAGCTGATCGCGCGTACGCAACTTGCGGCGCAGATTCTTTCTGCGCGATGAAGAGAGCCGCTCGAGGTATTCGTCAACACTGGCAAAGTTGATGGGGACGTACGCAAGCGCCTGCCCCTCGATGATCAGGAACCCCAGATCGCGGGCCGCATCGATGAACCGCCGCGTCCACGCGCGCTCGGCCGCTGAGGTGAGCGGCGAATCCAGCGCGAGATCCTTCACGATCAGCAGCGGCTGTTGCTTGCCATACCGCGCCGACAGGTCGGCGGCCATCATCATCGGATGGCTGCCGGCATTGAACAAGGCGTACTCCGAGACCGTGGTACCGACAAAGCAGGTACGCATCCGGAGCACGCGCTTCAGCAGCCACTGGAAAGGCAGCCGGGTGATCCGCTCACGCAGCGACGCATCGGCCGTGGTGAGCAGGTCGAAATCCGTGGAGAAAAGCGGAGCACCATCTCCCGCCCGGGTCGGGAAGAATCCCTGCGGGGGATGGTGCTCGAATTGCTCGAGCAACGCATCCGGCTCGAGCTGGTTTACGAAGGCCACCGTATGCCAACCCGGGATGTCAGCCGCGCTTGGCCAGCGTCAGCAGCTGGTCAAGCAACGCGATGGCCAGGTCGATTTCATCGTGGCTGATATCCAGCGAAGGCGCGAACGTAATCACGTTCTTGTACCAGCCGCCCACATCGAGCACGAGACCGATCTTCTTGCCTTCGTGAGTCAGGCCGCCGGCCAGGCCGATGTCGACCATGCGGTCGAGCAGCGCCTTGTTCGGCGTGAATCCATCGTCGGTGCAGATCTCGGCGCGCAGGGCCAGGCCCAGGCCATCCACATCACCGATTTCCTTATGACGCTTCTGCAGGTCACGCAGGCCGTCGAGGAAGTGCTTGCCCTTCTCCGCCACCTTGGTCTCGTAATCCAGCTCGTAACCCATCTGTATCACTTCCAGGCCCAGCGCGGTACCCAGCGGGTTGGAGTTGAAGGTGGAGTGGGTGGAACCGGGCGGGAAGATCGTGGGGTTGATCAGCTCTTCGCGCGCCCAGATACCCGAAAGCGGGTTCAGGCCGTTGGTCAGCGCCTTGCCGAACACCAGCACGTCCGGGGTCACACCAAAATGCTCGATCGACCACAGCTTACCGGTACGCCAGAAGCCCATCTGGATTTCGTCAACGACCATTAGGATGCCGTACTTATCCAGCACCTTCTTCAGGTCGATGAAGAAGTTCTTCGGCGGGATGACATAGCCACCAGTGCCCTGGATCGGCTCAACGTAGAACGCGGCGTATTCGGCCTCGCCCACCTTCGGATCCCACACGCCGTTGTATTCGGTTTCGAACAGGCGCTCGAACTGGCGCACGCACGCATCGGAATACTCTTCCGGCGTCATGCCCTTCGGGCGACGGAACGGGTACGGGAACGGGATGAACTGTGCGCGCTCGCCAAAGTGGCCAAAGCGGCGGCGGTAGCGATAGCTCGAGGTGATGGACGAGGCACCGAGCGTACGGCCGTGGTAGCCGCCTTCGAAGGCGAACATCAGGCTCTTGCCGCCGCGCGCGTTGCGCACGAGCTTCAGCGAATCTTCCACCGCTTGCGCGCCACCCACATTGAAGTGGCAGCGGCCATCGATGCCAAACTTCTGCTTCGCATCCACCGCGATGGTCTTGGCGAGCTCGATCTTGCCCTGGTGAAGGTACTGGCTAGCCACCTGCGGCAGCAGGTCGATCTGCGACTTAAGGCGATCGTTCAGGCGCTTGTTGCCGTAACCGAAGTTCACGGCGGAGTACCACATCTGCAGATCGAGGAACGGGGTGTTCTCGCTGTCGTAGATGTAGCTGCCTTCCGCGTGGCGGAAGATCTTCGGCGGATCGACGTAATGCACGGTATCGCCAAACGAGCAGTACTTGGCTTCATCGGCCAGCAGGGCCGCGTCGTCAATCACGATATCGGGGTTGCGAGAGAGAATGTTCATACAGGCAGTTCCACGGTGTTCGGCACGGAAGTGGGCAGGACGGTCTTCGGCGGCAGGCGGCCGTCGATCAGATCAGGGAGAAGGGCGAGGGCTTCATCGAAGCTGGCGATGGGCGCATACGGAATGCCGGCGGCACGGCAGTGTTCAATCAGGCGGTTCTTCGCGAAGACGAAATCGACGCGATCGGCGGCACAGAAATCGGAGGCACCATCACCAATGAGCAAGGTCTTGCCGCCGCGTGCCCGGGCCACTTCGGCGCGGGCGCACTTGCAGGTGCCGCTACGGCAACCATCGGCCGAGAACGGCGACGTGAGCTTCCACTCGCGCGTACCCGCCTGGGTGAGATGATTCGCGACGGTCGGCAGGCTGTCGATACCGTGATTCTTCAGGATGGCGTGGATCGCGTGATCCAGGCCATCGCTCACGATCTCCATGGGAATGCCCAGGTCGATCGTGGCCTTCACGAACGCGGCGAAGCCATGGTCGATATGCAGGCCATTGAGGTGCGTACGCAGTTCATCGTCGCTCATGTCGAGCAAGGCCACCTGCCCGGCCATGCACACGGCGGAACCGATGCGGCCTTCGCGCCAATCGCGCTCGAGCACTTCCCAACCGGGACGGCCGTAGCGATCGAGCAGCGAATCGATCACGTCCTCCACGGCGATAGTGCCGTCGAAGTCGCAGAGGATGTTCCAGTCGGGCGAAGTGAGCACGTAGCGGGCACCGGTGTCAGGATGTTGCGAAGGCTAGGGGCCCATCCTTTCCAATCCCTTTCCCTTTGCTGAAAGCAACTTGTAAGCACCTTGTGGCACCATTCGGGCATTCCCGCCCTGTTTTTACGCATGCGCCGCACGAGCCTCCCCCTCCTTCTTGCGCTTGCCGCATGCGCCACGGCGCATGCCGAAGACGACTCCCCCACTTATGCGTTTGGCGCTGGCGTGCAACGTATGCCCGCCTGGCAGGGCTCCAAGGACACGCGTAACCAGGCCGTGCCGTATATCGATATCGAGCTGCCAGGCGTGGGGGAAATCTCGACCACAGACGGCCTCACCATCGATCTGATCCATGGTGAGCACTGGCACGGCGGCCTGTACGGCAACTGGCTTTGGGGGCGAACCCACAACGAGCTGGGGCCGCAGCTGGGCGGCAAGGTCGCATCGCTGTCCCCGCGCTGGCAAGGCGGTGGCTACCTTGAGTACGCGTTCGACAAGAAGCTCAGCGTTGGCGCGCACGTCGCGCACGATACAAGCGGCGCGGGCGCCTACGCTGCCCTGTATGCGGACTGGCAACTACCGGATGTGTGGTACATCCAGCATTCGCTGGAGTTGCAGGTGGAAGGGATGAATGGTGCCGGCATGACGCGGTTCTTTGGCGTCACGCCCACCGAGGCACAGGCGATCGGTACGGCGCCGTACCAGCCGGGTGCCGGCTGGCATTCGGCGAACCTCGAGTACGACGCCTTCGTGCCAACCTCACAGCACACGGGCTTCGCTGTGGCGCTTTCGTATGCGCGGCTGTATGGCAACGCGGCGGATAGCCCGCTGGTGCGCGATTTCGGTGCCCGCCGCCAGGTCACGACGACCCTGGCATTCGTCGTCCATTTCTAAGGGCACGTCACGCCGGATCGGCGTGCAGGTCGTCGCCTTCGAGGTTCGTGGGAATGGCAAACAGCACGCCCAGCATGACCACGTGCGCCGCCGCCGACAGGTATGGCGCCCAGCTGGGCATGACGATGTCGTACGGCAGCACCGTATCGATCAGCTGGTTGGCCAGGTTCCAGCCCCAGTGCAGGCCTACGGCGAGCCACAGGGTTCCCGCCCGGGCCACGGCCGTGGCATAGGCCAGGCCGAAGAAGAACAGCATCACCCACTCGCCGGCACCACTGCCCAGGCGGTAGATGTGGTTCAGCACGAAGACGACCGCCGATACCAGCACGAAGGCCCACGGTGACCACTGGATACCCGTGGCCCGGTAGATGAAGCCGCGGGTAAGCAGGTCCTCCGCGATGGAGGGCACGAAGGTCACCACCAGCGCCCAAGGCAGTGATGTCGCGAATGACATGGCGGCCGCGGCGGCCGTTTCGGGTGCGCGCGCGGCGAACACGCCAAGGCCCATTCCCACGCACACCGCGACGTACTTCAGCAGGAGCGCGAGAACGAGGCCGCCGGAAAGGAGCACGGGCGTGCTGCGCCGCCATTCCAGCGCATAAGCGTCATACCCCTTGAAGCCCAGCCAGCGTGCAAGCGGCCACGCGACAGCGAGCATGGCGACAAAGAACGCGCCGGATAGCGCCAGGCTGCGGAACACATGCCCACCGAGCCCCTCTGCCGCATGGTAGAGGGCACACAGGACAACGAACGCGATGACGACGCGCTTGCGGTCGACGGCAGGCATGGATTCCCCGGTAAAGTTGGCGCGGGCCACAGCTTAGGGCCGGAAGCCGTTGTGCGCCATAGCCCAGTCGGCAAAATCAGCGGGACATCGACATCCCCTGCTCTTGCTGCTGGTTGAGCTGCACCTGGCGGTCCTGCGCCATCTGGTCCCATTGCAGGTTGGCCATCTGCAAATCCTGGGAAGCTGCTTCGACAGGTGTCTGGAATGCCTCCAGCGCATCGACCTTGCCCCACTTCGTCCTCGGATCATCCAGGTCACCACGGAAAGCCTGGTACATATGCACTTCCGGCTCAATGTTGCCTTGCTTGTCCTGCCCTAGCCCCATATGCGTCACCTGGGTCAGGCCGCAGCGCCGGGCCTGGGCCACCGAGCAATGGGCCAGCCGTTCCATTTGCTGGTCGGATAGGGTGATGCCTTCTTCGGCGTGGAGAGTGGTTAGCTGGTCATGGATCGAGTTGTAAAGGCGGTGGTCACGGTGAGCGGGGTGCGCCGGGCTGGTTGGCGCGGGTGCGACTGGGGCATCCGGCTCAAGTCGCGGAAAGCGGCTGAACTCGATGCGGTTGTCCTGTGCAGCGTCGATCCGGCCTTCCGAACTCAAGACAGGCTGAGTCTTCGGGTCGGTTATAGGTTCTGGGCGGACGGCATGACCCTCCATGTCAAATTCGTCCCCACCACGCCCCCTTCCGGCCAACTGCCCGGACTCTCGTTCCAAGTCATGTTTAAACTGAGCGTCAAGATCCATGACCTCCGACGGTACTGCGCCGACCTGCACACGCGCCCTATCAGGTACCTGAGCAAGTACCTCTTCGCTCGTTTCTTCCGGCAATGCGCACCGTACAACGGGACGGCAATCCGGCGCGCCCTCCTGCGCACCACGCACGCCCCTGGCCCCCAAGCGATCGTGAACACGCGTGTCGTAAATAATGGAGTGCTCTTCCGAACGATGAATCGGATACCTTTGAACATCGTCGTAAAGCTGATCGCGCTCTAGTAGCCTCGGTTCACTAAGGCCGTCAATGAAGTCGATCATCAAATTGCCATTTGCGCGGGCTAAACCATCCGCGTGGTAACTACCACCTACATCCGAATGCGCCCCAGGCACCGTGATGGCGAGCAACCTGCGGTCAGTCGACAGTCCCTGCGGAATAATCATGGATGACGGAAACTGACTACGTCGCTCGTCCTTGGCCGTGATCTGGAGACCCGCGACCACCGAGGGCGAAACGCGGCGATCATGGCGCGAGGGATGCCCCGTGGCGACGGGATCAAACAGCGCGACAGCTTGAGGGATTGTTCCAGCGTCGATCAGCTTCTTTCGCTCTCGGCCGATCTTCGTGGAGACACCTTCATCGTGAAGCCTTCTCGAGAAGGACATCACCTCCTCCCCGCCCCGACTAAAGCCTGTCGACACTACCCTGATACGCGCTTCCGGATCCTCAGCCAGCCATTCCTCTACCCGCGAGGAGAGACGCCTCCGCATGATCTCAACACGTTCATCGTGAGAATAACCTATGGCACCATCAACCATCCGCAACACGAACGCCGACTGCGTTCCGGGCCCCGCAACATAGAAAGACGCGACACGGGGATCCGTCTGCGACTCGAGCTGCTTTGCGATACGCCCCACATTCGTCATGTGATTCGGATCGCCATCTGCGTCATTACCGGTGCCGTCGAAATTTGCAATGAAGAGACGCTCATGCGGATCGTTAGCATGAAGTAGCACAGGGACTCGCATCGAGCCTAAAAGGTACTTTGCTGCGTCATACGACCTTAGGTCGTGAATTGTTGATGGTTTACTGGATACGCCATCCATCCGCCTACCATCACGGCCAATCTTGTGAGTCTCCTTGATTTTCATCGCATTCCCTTAGTAGGTCTTCGAATACGCCAGAACCGAGTCGTGGCGCGCCTTGTAAACTTCGTCACTTCTCCCGGCTGCTTTCTTCAGATAAACCATCGACTGCATGTAGACCCGAACAGTCCGATCATCGACAACCAGCAGAACCATGGGCTCGCCATTCACGCTATCGTCTTCGACAAGCTCTACGGGATCCGCGTGGATGACCACCCGGTCTTTGAAAATCGAACCGATATCGATCTCAGCCTCATGCTTCTCGCCGTCGAGGGACTGCCATGAAACGACCGCCGGATCGGGGAAGTTTCGGATCCCAAGCTGCCCATGCCTGGCGCTCTTAATAACTCCTTCCCTCAATGGCGAAATAGGACCTCCCTCCAGCTCTTCGACCTGATATCGATTTGCATAGAGCACCTTGCAACTACGTGTATTTCCGCATTCCGCCGAGAATGCGTGGTGACGAAAGTGCGTCGGCCTGGGCGTCCTCTTGTTTGACTCAGCCGCTTCACATCCTGTTACCAGAAGCATTAAGGCCGCCAGACAAGTCACTTGGAACCTCATTTCATTTCTCCCTTGGGGAACCTACTTCTTTCCGATTGAAGATCCGAGCATTGATTTCATTTGCCATCTCCTCCTTGGCCGTTTACACATCACTGCGATTAGCCGATAACACTGAATTCGTTGTGCCGCCCGGTTGGCCCGCACAGGCGGAGGTGCAGCTACTGCCATGGATTTGCGCTGTCGTATCTCAAGCCTCGATCCGTGTATCGAATCGTCATGATCAATTGGTTGTGCTTGGTCGCGAGGCCGGTAATCGCCGGAATATCTACAGCGCCTGCCGGCCGCCCGTCCGGCCCCTTACCCGGATGCTGGTGAAGAGTGAGCAGACGTGATGCCCACGGCGCCCCCTTCGGCCATGACTCGATTTCATCCACCTTCTCCAGCTTATTCAGGCGTGCGCAGAAGAATGCCGCCATCGCGAGGCGCTCGGCTTCGTCATTCGATAGGGCATGGCTGCTTCCGGACCGGAAGTTCTCGATCAGCGTTCGGATGTCCGCGTACATCGCGTGCTGCGGATGGCACTTATCTTGCGGTCCGTGAACAAAGGGATCTGACGGACACTCCCCCTGCGACGGAGTGCGGATGTAAACAATGCCATGGTCTTTCGCCAGATCCTCGATGGAAATATCCGGCCAACTGGCCATCTCTTCCGAATCTTCCGTAGCCGAGTCAACGAGCTCCTGCCTGGTCTTGCCCCGGTCATCGGGTGTCGCGCAGCCTGCCAGGACAAACCACATGCCAATGGCGGCCGCAGCCGTTCGCTTACTCCTCTTCATTACGCTCCTTTAGAGGGCGTCATGCCCTTCATCTTCAACGTCTCGACCTCCACCTTCGGCATAAGCCGCCTGGTGAAGTACTTGTCCTGGTAGTAGCGAACCTTGTCCGCCATCACGGGATGCGGAATAGCTTCATAGAAGAACACCTCTTTCTTCGGGCTCATCGCCTTCAGCTCCTGCGGCAGCATCAGTGCACGGCGTTCATCGTTGTGGCTGATGCTTACGCCTTGGCCACGCGTGATGTTCTTCTGTCGTACGGTGGTGTATCCCAGCATTTCCGAGTAGTCGTTCGCGTCGCGCTGTTCGCGGGGCGTGTAGACGATCTGCAGGGCGTGGTTTGTGACGAAGCTGCGCGCCACATCGTGGCCATAGACGGCATCGAGCTGGGAAAGGCTCTGGATAATGGGAAGCAGGCGCAGGTTGTAGCCGGCAATGAATGACACCGCGCTGGCGAGGACGTCGATACGCCCGATGGCGGTAAACTCGTCCATCAGCAGCAAGCACTGATGCTTGAGGTCTTTATTCTGTGCGGGTAGCTCGCTTGTATTGAGTTTGATCAGCTGGCTGAAGAACATATTGATGATCACCCTGCTTTCGGCAAGCTTGTTAGGCTGGATGCCGATGTAGATGGTCATTTTCTTCTTTCGCACATCGGTGAGCAGGAAATCGTTGCCGCTGGTCGCCGCGTCGAGTACCGGATTGAGGAACATGTTCAATGGCTCGCGGAACGAACCCATGATTGACGCGAATGTATCTTCGGACTGGGAGAGCAGATTGTTGAACGCATTCTGCGTGGCGTCGGAAAGATAGGGCTGCGCGGCAAGCTCCTTGAGGTACGCCTTCAGGTCGTCACCCTCCCCCGTCGAGATGCGGAATACCTCGCCCAGCGTGGGTTCGCGCGATGGCTGGAGGCGACTGCCACCCGACTGCGCATCGCGCCGCTCGAACAGGTACATGGTGAAAGCGACGAACGTATTCCGTGCCTGGCTCACCCAGAAACCTTGGTCGCCTATGCCATCCGGATACAGCGTCTCCGCGAGCGCCATAATGTCGGAGATACGGAACACCCCATCCGAGACGTAATGCAACGGATTCCAGCGTGCCGTCCGCAGATCCTCAGCGAAGGGATTGAACAGGTAGACATCCTGCCCCTGCGCCTTGCGCCAGCCGCTGGTGAGGTCGAAGTTCTCTTGCTTGATATCGAGAACAACGATGGAGCCCTCGTAACTGAGCAGGTTGGGGATAACAATGCCCACGCCCTTGCCGCTGCGCGTCGGCGCGGCGAGGATCGCGAACTGCTGGCCGGACATGTAGACGAGGCGGCGGCCACGGCGACCCACAACGAGGGCGGTAGGCGAGTGCGTGAACATGCCCTTCTTTGCCAGGTCGCGAGTCGAAGCGAAGCGCGCCGCACCATGCAGCGCCTTCCGCGGCGAGCGAAACATGAGGACGAGCACGGCGAGTGCGCTGAGAAGCGGCACGGCAACGCCGATACCACCGGCGAGCCAGATCCGCCAGACGTACGGTTGGAACGCGGCTTCATGCACGTGTTCGTAATACGCCCACCACACCAGCCACCAGCGCTCACCCACGTCGACGCCAAGTAACCACGCGACCAGCTGCGCCGCGATCCACGGCGCCCAGCCCACCGCGCCCAACACGATGGCAACGGCGACCACCCACTTCCCTGTACGCATGACACTCCCACCGGCAAGAACGAAGGATCATTCTTTGCCACGAATTAAGTGTCATTCAATGGAAGTTTTCGCAACCCTATGTAGGTCTTCGACTTACAGACGTGCCGACTTTGCCCGACGCTGGGCGTCAGGCGATTCCTACCTCAGAGATGCCTCAACACGACCGCGTCAGCGGTCGTCGCGCGTCCAGATAAAGCCGTCCGCTTCCTGCACGGGAAACACCGTCACCGGCTCATACGCAGGCGGGCATGTGACTTCGCCCGAGCGCAGGTCGAAACGCGCGCCGTGGCGCACGCACTCCACTTCGAAGCCAATCACCGGGCCGCCGGCGAGCTCGCCGCCGTCATGGGTGCAAACATCCTCGATGGCGTAGAGATCGCCATCGATGTTGTAGACGGCGATGGCGGTATCGCCATCCCACACGACGCGGAATTCGCCAGGCAGAAGCTCGCTGCGCGTGCCCACTTTCACCCAGCCGTTCACGCGCCCAGGTCCTTCACGAGGTATTCGAAGCGCAGGTCGTCGCGCTGGGGCAGGCCGAAGCGCTCATCGCCATAAGGGAACGGCTTGGTGCGGCCCGTACGGGCGTAGCCACGGCGCTCGTACCAGGCGATCAGCTCGGCGCGGATATCAATGACCGTCATCTCCACGCGCTCGCTGTGCCACTCCTCGCGGGCGATGCGCTCTACTTCTTCAATCACGAGGCGGCCGATGCCCGTGCCCTGGAACGGCGGGTGCACCGAGAACATGCCGAAGTAGCACACCGGTCCCTGCCGCTCGATGTAGCAGGAGGCGGCGACCAGGCCATCACGCTCGAACAGCACGAAGCGGCCATTGGGGCCGGTAAGCAGTTCTTCGATCTCGGTGATGTCGGTGCGGCGGCCGTGGAGGAAATCAGCCTCGGTGGTCCAGCCGGCACGGCTGGCATCACCGCGGTAGGCGGACTCGACCAGGCTGGCGATGACGGCGGCATCGGCCTGGGTGGCGGTGCGGAAGGTGTGCTTGGGGGTCATAGGGCGATTTTAAGCCCGGGGAAAGCATTGCGCGCAAGGGTGTGCCTGTGCGCGCGGTGCCGTAAACGCTATCGCGCGCAAGCGCGCTCCTACAGGGGGCGGCCGCCCTGGCTATCAGAGGAGGAGCTTGCGGACCCGGCCGACGGCCGCGATGAACTCGTCCACTTCGGCCTTGGTGTTGTAGAAGGCCAGCGAGGCACGCAGCGTGGCCGGCACGCCGAAACACTGCATGAGCGGATGGGCACAGTGGTGGCCGGAGCGCACGGCCACGCCCTGCAGGTCGAGCAGCGTGGCCATATCGTTGGCGTGGGCGCCTTCGAGCAGGAACGAGATGACCGGTTCCTTTTCCTTGGCCTGGCCGAAGATGCGGACACCTGGCAGCTCGGCGATAGCCGCGGTGGCGTAGGCCAGCAAATCCTGCTCGTGCGCTTTCAGGCGATCGAAGCCGATGCCCTCGAGGTAATCGATCGCCGCTTTCATGCCGGCAAAACCGGCGATATTCGGGGTGCCTGCCTCGAAACGGTGCGGCGGATCGGCGAACACGGTGCCTTCGAAACGCACTTCGCGAATCATCTCGCCGCCGCCAAAGAACGGCGGCATGGCCATGAGGTGTTCGCGCTTTGCCCACAGCGCGCCGGTGCCAGTGGGCGCCAGCATTTTGTGGCCGGTAATCGCGTAGAAGTCGCAGCCCAGCGCCTGCACATCCACCTTGCGGTGCGGAGCAGCCTGCGAACCATCCACCAGCAGCGGAATGCCACGCTTGCGGCATTCCCGGGCGATCTCGCGCACCGGGTTCACCGTGCCGGTCACGTTGGAAACGTGGCCGACACAAGCCAGCTTCACCTCGGGGGTAAGCAGCTTGAAGTATTCCTCGAGGATCAGCTCGCCCTTCTCGTCGATCGGGGCAGCCTTCACCACGGCACCGGTGCGCTCGGCGACCAGCTGCCACGGCACGATGTTCGCGTGGTGCTCCATCACCGTGGTGACGATGGCATCACCGGGCTTCAGCCGCGGCAGGGCGTAGCTGTAAGCAACCAGGTTGATCGCCTGGGTCGTGCCCGAGGTAAGGATCACCTCGTCGCGCGAGGGTGCGTTGATGAAGCGGGCCAGGGCATCGCGTGCACCCTCATACGCCGCCGTCGCCTCTTCGCCGAGCGTGTGTACCGCGCGGGCCACGTTCGCATTGTGCTCACGATAGTGGCGATCTACCGCCTCGATCACCGACACCGGCTTCTGGCTGGTGTTGGCGCTATCGAAGTAGATCAGCGGCTTGCCGTGCACGGTACGCGACAGCAACGGGAAGTCGGCGCGGATGCGCTCGACATCAAGCGGGAGGGGGGCGGTCTCGGCCCTGGCATTCATGGCTTGGCTCCGGACTTATTCGGCGGCGAGGGTGGTCGGCAGGTGTGTCACCAGCAGATCGCCCAGGTGTTCGCGCAGGGCCTCGTTGGGCAGCGATTCCAGTGCCGCCCGGCAGAACGCCAGGGTAAGCAGGCTGCGCGCCTCCACCAAGGGGATACCGCGCGAACGCAGGTAGAACAGCGAGCGTTCGTCGAGCTGGCCGATGGTCGCGCCGTGCGCGGCCTTCACTTCATCGGCGTAGATCTCAAGCTCCGGCTTGGTATCGATTTCCGCCGAGCCCGACAGCAGCAGGTTCTTGTTGCTAAGCGAGGCATCGGTGCCATCGGCACCCTCGGCCACCACGATCGCGCCGCGGAACACACCACGCGAACGGCCATCGGCAATGCCACGCCACAGGGCTTCCGAGGCGGTATCACGCGCCTTGTGGTGCACTTCCAGCTGCGTATCGACATGCTGGCGGCCAGCGAGCGCGAACACACCTCGCGTATTGAAGCGGGCGCGATCGCCAAGGACATCGGCGGTGAGTTCATGCCGGACCAGCGCGCCGCCCAGTTCGAGGGCGTGCACGGTCACCGTGGCGTCGGCATCCAGGCGCACATCGCCGCGGCGCACCAGCGTCGTCGCAGACGAGGCATCCTGGACGATGACCAGGCCCAGCGTCGCGCCTTCGCGTGCGGTGTAATCGGCAACGACCGTACCCAGCTGGGTCGCGTCGCCTGCCGCCACGAAGTGCTCAACGACATCCACGTGGGCACCCTTCCCCGCCTCGACCAGAACGCGCGCGTGCCAGGCCGTGTCCGGCTGGGTGCCGCTGGTGACGTGGACGATATGCACGGGATTCGCCACCTGGACGCCATCGGCCACGCGCAGCACCACGCCTTCGCTGGCGAGGGCGGCGTTGAGGTGGGCGAACGCATCGGCGGCGCCGCGACGGTAGCGATTGGCCAGGGCAAAGCGCAGCGGTTCCGGCTGATCGGCCAGCGCGTCGCTGAGCGGCGCCAGCTCCACGCCGTCGCCGGCATTGAGCGAGGAAAGATCGGCGCGGAAGGTGCCATCGACCAGGACAACGCGCGCGCCATCGACACCCGGGAGCGCAAACAGCGAAGGCGCGATGGAGGCGCCTGCCGCTACACCGCTATCGGCAAGCGCAAACGCGCGCTGGGAAAGCGCACGCAGCGGCGTGTACTTCCACGCCTCGTTGCGCCCTTCCGGCAGGCCGGTTTCGGCAAAGGCATCCAGGTTTTCGCGGCGCGCGGCATCGAGCCACGCAATGCCCGTGGTGGGCACGGCGGCGGCGGCATCCAGCGCCGCCCGCACGAACGGGGACGGCGCGCTGGTCATGCCGGCGCTCCAGCCAGGTCGGCCTTGCGCAGGTGCGGGTGCTTGTCGGCAAGCCACGCGTAACCTTCGGCTTCGAGCTTGAGCGCCAGCGACTTGTCGCCGCTTTCCACGATGCGGCCACCGGCCAGCACGTGGACGAAATCCGGTTCGATGTAATCGAGCAGGCGCTGGTAGTGGGTAACGACGATGAACGATCGCTCGGCCGAACGCAGCGCGTTCACGCCTTCAGCCACCTGCTTCAGCGCATCGATATCCAGGCCCGAATCGGTTTCATCCAGGATGGCGAGCTTCGGCTCGAGCACAGCCATCTGGAAGATCTCGTTACGCTTCTTCTCGCCGCCCGAGAAACCCTCGTTCACGGCGCGGTGCAGCAGCTCGTCGGAGATCTGCATGATCTTCAGCTTCTCGCGCACCAGCTTGAGGAAGCGCATGGAATCCAGCTCATCCTCGCCACGGAACTTGCGTTGCGCATTGAGTGCGGCACGCAGGAAGTAGGTGTTGTTCACACCGGGGATTTCGACCGGGTACTGGAAGGCGAGGAACAGGCCGACCGCCGCACGCTCTTCCGGCTCGAGCGCGAACAGATCCTGCCCACCGAACGTCACCGACCCTTCGGTCACTTCGTAGCCATCGCGGCCGGAGAGCACGTTGCCCAGCGTGGACTTGCCCGCGCCGTTGGGGCCCATGATGGCGTGCACTTCGCCCGGGTTCACGGTGAGCGAAAGGCCTTTAAGGATCTCCTTGCCTTCAACGCGGGCGTGGAGGTTTTCGATCTTGAGCATGTGCATGGCGGTGCTGTCCATCAGGGCGTCAGGTGCGAGAGCGCATCGAGCGCTTCGTCGCGGCGGTCCCAGGGCACGAAGATGTGATCGTGCAGGAACGCTGAAACGGGGTTGCAGGGAATGCCGCGCCTGGCGAGCGCGGCGGAGACGGCGGCCATCATGCCCACCGCGGTAAGGCTGGACTGCACGCGTAGGGTGATGCATGCCCAGAGCATGCGATCGCCGCTACGGTCATCCTCGGTCACGTCGACGATGAGCGTGGTGCCTTCGTCTTCGCGGAACATCATCAAGGCTTCGGCCACGCGCTCGCGGGCACGATCGTGCGAGACGTGGATGAAGCGCTTGGGCACCGGATCCACTTCCGGATCCAGCGCGGCCAACAGCGCGCGCAGGTCGGTAAGCCCCGGTGCGGAGCCAGCGATACCCATCGCTTAGCCCACCGCGCCTTCGAGCGACACTTCGAGCAGCTTCTTGGCTTCCACGGCGAACTCCATGGGCAGCTCGCGGAACACCTGCTTGCAGAAGCCATCCACGATCATCGATACGGCATCTTCTTCGCCAATACCGCGAGAGAGGCAGTAGAACAACTGATCGTCGGAGATCTTCGAGGTGGTGGCTTCGTGTTCCACGATCGCGCCCGGGTTCTTCACTTCCATGTACGGGAAGGTGTGCGCACCGCATTTCTTGCCGATCAGCAGCGAATCACACTGCGTGTAGTTGCGCGCGCCATCGGCACCCTTCTCGATCTTGACCAGGCCGCGGTAGCTGTTCGAGCTGCGCCCCGCGCTGATGCCCTTGGCCACGATCTTCGACTTGGTGCCCTTGCCGATGTGGATCATCTTGGTGCCGGTATCGGCCTGCTGGCGGTGGTGGGTGAGCGCCACCGAATAGAACTCGCCCACCGAGCGGTCGCCACGCAGCACGCAGCTGGGGTATTTCCAGGTGATGGCCGAGCCGGTTTCGACCTGGGTCCAGCTGATCTTCGATTCCACGCCGCGGCAATCGCCGCGCTTGGTCACGAAGTTATAGATGCCGCCCACGCCGTTCTCATCACCGGGGTACCAGTTCTGCACCGTGGAGTACTTGATCTGCGCGCGATCCAGCGTCACCAGCTCAACCACCGCGGCGTGCAGCTGGTTTTCATCGCGCATGGGCGCGGTGCAGCCTTCCAGGTACGACACGTAGCTATCGTCCTCGGCGACGATCAGCGTGCGCTCGAACTGCCCGGTGTTGATCGCGTTGATGCGGAAGTAGGTCGACAGCTCCATGGGGCAACGCACGCCCTTGGGGATGAAGACGAAGCTGCCATCGGAGAACACGGCGGAGTTCAGCGCGGCGAAGTAGTTATCGCCCACTGGCACCACGCTGCCCAGGTACTGGCGTACCAGATCGCCGTGCTCGCGGATGGCCTCGGACATGGAGCAGAAGATGACCCCGGCCTCGGCCAGTTCCTTGCGGAACGTAGTGCCGACGGAGACCGAATCGAACACCGCATCCACCGCTACACCGGCCAGCTTGGCGCGCTCATGCAGCGGCACGCCCAGCTTCTCGTAGGTTTCGAGCAGCTTGGGGTCCACTTCATCCAGCGATTTCGGGCCCGACTTGGGCGCCGAGTAGTAGCTCACCGACTGGTAATCGATGGGCCCGATATCGAGCTTGGCCCAGTCCGGTTCCGGCATGGTCAGCCAGTGGCGGTAGGCGGCCAGGCGCCACTCGGTCATCCACTCCGGCTCGCCCTTGATCGCCGACAGCTGGCGGACGATGTCCTCGCTGAGGCCGGGCGGTAGGCTGGTGGATTCGATATCGGTGACAAAGCCGGCTTCGTAACGGCGGTTGAGCGCCTCTACGACTTCAGCGTTGTCGCGCACCGGGTCTGCCACGTCGCGTGTCATGTTCTCGCTCTCGTTCATGCGTTTGCCTGCGCGGCATCAGCCACGCCCTTCGCCGGCGCCGTGGGGCGCCCGGCCAGCATCTGTGCCAGGGTCATACCGCGCAGCACGCCATCGATGGCCCCGGATACGGAGCGCCAGCTACCGCTGACCCCGCATTGCGACTGACGCTCGCAGTGGCCTTGGGCAATGCTGCATTCGGTAAGCCCGATAGGCCCTTCCAGCGCCTCGACGATATCGGCCAGGCTGATCGCTTCCGCTGGCCGCGCCAGGCGGTAGCCGCCATTCACGCCGCGGAACGAATCCACCAGTCCGGCGTGGCCAAGCAGCTTGAGCAGCTTGGAAACGGTCGGCAGCTCCAGGCGCGCCTCATCGGCGATCTGAGCCGTGCTCAGAACGTCGCTGGGGTGCGTGGCGATGACGGTCATCACCACGGTGGCGTAGTCGGTTAGTCGGCTGACGCGGAGCATCGGCAGGAAGGGGAATGGGAAACCGGACCAAAATGGTACTGTTTCGAGGCCCATTTTGCAACGCAACGTGGCCAGGCCCCTGTAGGAGCACGTTTGCGCGCGATGGGGGCCGGCGGCGGCCCTGGATCGCGCGCAAGCGCGCTCCTACACGAGCTCGCTTGGTACAGCCATTTCGATCATTCCTGGTGCTTTCGGCTGTACCGGCATCGGCGCATGCTCCTTTCACCCCAAAGGAGCCAACCCATGAAACGCCTCTACGCAACCCTGCTCGCCCTCCTCCTGCCCGTTGCCGCCGTGGCGGCCCCGCCCACCACGCCAACGACCCCGCAGGAACACGTCGCCGTGAACTTCTCCCGTGACCTGCCCAACGTGCCCGGCAAGAAGCTCACGGCGGTGGAGGTGGTCTACCCGCCGGGTGCGGCATCGGCCCCGCACCACCATGCCGGGTCCGCCTTCATTTACGCGTACGTGGTTTCGGGCAGCATCGTCAGCGAGGTGAACGGCGGCGGTGAGCATACCTACAAGGCCGGTGAGAGCTTCTACGAGGAACCGGGCTCACACCATTCGGTCAGCCGCAACGGCAGCCGCACCGAACCCGCGAAGCTGCTGGCCGTGTTCATCGTGGATAGCAACGACGCCCACCTGACCACGCCGGACAAGTGAGCGACGGGCCGCCGGTTTACCGCGAAACCATTACCCGCCGCGCTCATGTACGCGTATCGCCTTGATCATCGCAATCAGGCGAGAGGTCTCTCCGGCTTCGACCAGATCCTCGGCGGTGCGAAACCCCAGCTGCGCGATGGGATCATCGGTAAACCAGGCGCGGCGCCGGGCGCGGTCCGGCTCGACGTGGCTGGCCTCGGCAAGGACGCGCGCGGTATCGGTCAGAACGCGAACGGACATGGCGAGGGCCTCATGGATTGACCGGAAGGCCGGTGGCGGAACGCCCCTCGCCGGCTGCCTCGGCGCTATGCACGTCGCCGCGCTTTCCGTCCGCAACAAGTGCCACGCGCCGGGCCGCGGCGTTATCGCGCAGCGCGGCATAGTAGTCAGGCGATCGCTCGAGCCGATCAGTGAGCGGCAAGGCACGGGCGCGACCATCGACAATCCCGCCCACCGTTGCGGCGGTATTGAGCGTCGACACGGTATCCGAGTTGTCACCCAGCCGGTTGAACGACAGGGTGAGGATTCGCCCGATCGAGTCGCGCACGTTCGAGGATCCGAACACGGGCAGCTCCACGGTGTGGCCCGGGCCGATGCCCCATACGCCGAACGTCTGGCCCAGGTCCGCATCGTGCCGCGGCATGCCCCACTTCCCAGCTACGTCGAAAATGCCGGCCACACCAACGGTGCTGTTAATGATGAACCGGCCAGCGGTATTCAGCGAACGCAGGCTGTTCGCCTGGAGCAGGTCGTTGGCGAAGACCAGCGGCTCCCGGAGATTCTGTGAAAAGTTGCGGACGCCATTGCGCACAGGCTTCGGCAAGTGCGAGTAACCACGTGCAACGGGCCCCAGCAGCACTTTGTCCAGGCCGTTGTTAAAGGCGAACACGGTGCGGTTAATTGGCTCGTCGCGCGGCGCCGGGGTGGCGGTCGCCGATTCGTCGCTCTTTTTAACGCTATGCGAACAGCCCGAAAGCGCCAGCAAGGTAGCGGCCGCTACGCCGCCTCGCCATGCGACAGCGCAGGTACGGGATGGGGAACGGGTGTGGGACGGATCGGGGCGTCGGGCAGTCAGCATCGGAGCTCTCGGCGGGGTGGGAACCACTGAGAATCGCCGCGGCTTGCGTCTCGTGTTTTTCCAGTTCGCTTCGGGCCGTTCACAATGTTTCAGGCCGGAAACAAATGACACCGTCCCGGCGCGAGCCGCTATAAAGGACACTACGCAAAACGAACGGGCAACCGATGCAACGCCTCCTCATCGTGGATGACGACGAAGAGATCCGCTCCCTGCTCCAGAAATTTTTCCAACGGAGCGGCTTCGAGACGGACACGGCTGCCTCGGGGGCGGACATGGACGCGCGCCTTTCGCGGGCCCGCTACGACCTGGTCATCCTGGATGTCATGCTCCCCGACGAGGATGGCTTCAGCCTGTGCAAGCGACTGCATGCCGCCGGCGGAACCGCCATCATCATGGTCACCGGCGTGGTCGAACCCACCGACCGCATCGTGGGGTTGGAACTGGGTGCCGATGATTACGTCACCAAGCCGTTCGATGCACGCGAACTGCTGGCGCGTGTGCGTGCCGTCCTGCGCCGGAGTGAATCATCCGCGGCAAGCGGCGGCCAAAGCCATGCCCCCATGCTTCGTTTCAGCGGCTGGCGCCTGGATATCGTGCGGCGTGAGCTCCGGTCCTCGGACCATACGCTCACGCCCCTCTCAGGTGCGGAATTCGAGCTGCTCGTTGTCTTCGCACAGCATCCACGGCGCGTCCTCACCCGCGAGCAGCTGATCGACCTGTCGCGCGGCCCACGCCACGAGGCATTCGATCGCAGCATCGATGTACAGGTGAGCCGGCTGCGCCGGAAGATCGAAGAAGACCCGGGTGACCCCGAAATCATCCGCACGGTGCGGAATGTGGGTTACATGTTCAACGCCACGGTCGAGCGCACGTAATGCGCCTGGGCCGGTGGACATCGGACACCATAGGCCGCTGGTTTGCCCTCAATATCGTCGCGGCGGTCGTCATCGCCGCTGCCATGAACGCGGCTTTCTCGGCATTTGCCGGGGTTTGGGCAAGGCCTGGCCTGCTTGAGATCGGCATCGTCGACCAGGCCGTCGCCATTACCCGGCTGCTCGACCGATCGCCGAGAACGTGGCGGCCGACCCTGGCCGCATCGGCAAGCAACGATCTCTACACCGCGGCATGGTTCCCGAACGACGGCACGCTACCCGGCTCGATCGCCACCTCCGCCTTCCACGCGGGTGGTGGAAAGATCCGCGCCATGCTGGGACGCCCCACCGCACGCGTGTTTGCATACGAGCCGGGCGATCCCGATCCGCATGGCCAGCCCGAGAAAACGTACGGCCTGGCCATCGAGCTCTCAGATGGTTCATGGATTCGCTTCATCGCGCCAGAGCGTAGCTGGGGCTTGAGCCCCGTCACGCGGGCATTGCTCACCGGCAGCTTCACCGTGATATGCAGTGTTCTCGTTGCCGCGCTTGCAAGCCGCCGGCTCGCCAGGCCCATGGAACGCTTCGCCCGACAGGCCCAGCGCTTTGGCGCCGATGTGAACGCGCCGCCCATGGAGGCCACCGGGCCGGTTGAAATCCAGCTGGCGGGCCACGCCTTCAACGAGATGCAGTCGCGGGTGCAGCGCTACGTGGCCGACCGCACGGCGATGCTCGCGGCCATCTCACACGACCTGCGTGCGCCGCTCACCCGCATGCGCCTGCGCGGAGAGTTCATCGACGATGACGAGCAACAGCGCAAGCTGTTTCGCGATGTGGATGAAATGCAGGCCATGGTGGATGCATCGCTCGACTTCTTCCGCGATGACAGTGAGCAGGAACCGTCAACCCGATTTCTACTCTCCGAATTGATCGAAACGGTGCTGGACGATTTTCGTGACGCCGGACACACGGTGGCTTTCGCGACACCGGGCAACGTCACCTATACGGGCCGCCCGCTCACGCTGCGCCGCGCCATCGCCAACCTCGTGGATAACGCGATCAAATACGGTGGCAGCGCCCAGGTGAGCCTGCAGGATGGCGACGGCGGGGTCGAACTCCTTGTCGAAGACGCCGGCCCGGGCATTCCTGCTGAACTGCGCGAAGCGGTGTTCCGGCCGTTCTACCGGATTGAAGGCTCGCGCAACCGGCAAACCGGGGGCGTGGGTCTCGGCCTCGCCGCGGTGCGCTCGGCGGTGCGGGGACACGGCGGCGATATCGCGCTGGAGTCGCGCACGGGTGGCGGCCTGAGGGTGCGGGTGAGGCTGCCTGCGGTCACCGCGGCGTAACTTTACCGGCACCACATTGGACTTCCGCCAGCGCCATGTTGGTGCAACAGCCACCCAGCGTGCGCACGCGATGAAGACCACATCCGTTGCGGCGCAAGGCCTTCAGACCCCACTATCCGCATGGCACGCATCGTGCCTTGCCCTACCCATCCAAACCAGATGGGGAAGCGCGGCACATGAAGTGGATCAACGCGATCATCAAGCCGTTCACGCTGGACGATGTGCGGGAGGCTCTCGCCGAGGTGGGGGTACAGGGCATGACGGTGACCGAGGTGAAGGGCTTTGGCCGGCAGCACGGGCACACCGAGCTTTACCGGGGCGCTGAATACGTTGTCGATTTCCTGCCCAAGCTGAAGATCGAGATCGCGGTCACTGACGAGCAGCTCGAGCGGGCGATCGAAGCCATCAGTACCGCCGCGCGTACCGGCAAGATCGGCGACGGCAAGATCTTCGTCATCGACCTCGAACAGGCCATTCGTATCCGCACGCAGGAGGTGGATGGCGATGCGCTCTAAGTCCTTCCGCTCCCTTGCCGCCGTCGCGGCCTGCTCCCCTGCCCTCGCCTTCGCCCAGGCCACTGCGCCGGCCAAGCTCGATAGCGGCGATACGGCCTGGATGCTCACGGCCACCATGCTGGTGCTGCTGATGACCATTCCGGGGCTCGCGCTCTTCTATGGCGGCATGGTCCGCGCCAAGAACCTGCTTTCCGTGCTCATGCAGTGTTTCGCGATCACGGCGCTGGTCACCGTGCTGTGGGTGGTTTACGGCTACTCGGTCGCCTTCGACACCACCGGCATGGCCGCGGGCACCACGGGCCTGCATTCGTTCGTGGGCGGCTTTGGCCACGCCATGCTTGCGGGCCTTGCCCCGGGCAGCCTGTACAACACGGTGCCCGAAGCCGTGTTCGTCATGTTCCAGATGACCTTCGCGATCATCACGCCCGCACTGATCGTGGGTGCGATCGCCGAGCGCATGAAGTTCTCCGCGCTGCTGGTGTTCACCGCGCTCTGGTTCACCGTGGTGTACCTGCCCATCGCACATATGGTGTGGGGCGGTCCCGGCTCGTTCCTGGGCGACCTGGGCGTGCTCGATTTCGCCGGCGGCACCGTGGTGCATATCAATGCGGGCATCGCCGGCCTGGTCGGCTGCCTGGTCATCGGCAAGCGCCGCGGGTACCCGACCACGCCCATGCCGCCGCACAACCTGGGCTACACGCTCGTCGGCGCGAGCATGCTGTGGCTGGGCTGGTTCGGCTTTAACGCCGGATCGGCCGTGGCCGCCAACGGCAGCGCGGGCATGGCCATGCTGGTGACGCAAATCGCCACCGCAGCGGCGGCCATCGGCTGGACCGCGGTGGAATGGATCACCCACCGCCGGCCCAGCGTACTGGGCATCGCATCGGGTGCCGTTGCCGGACTGGTCGCGATTACCCCCGCGGCCGGCACCTGCGGCCCGGGTGGCGCGCTCGTACTCGGCCTGGCCGCTGGCATCGTCTGCTTCTTCTGCGCCACACGCCTGAAGCGGAAGCTGGGCTACGACGATTCGCTGGACGTGTTCGGCGTGCATGCCGTGGCCGGCATCCTTGGCGCCCTGCTTACCGGCCCGCTCGCCGCGCCGGTACTCGGCGGGTTCGGCACCGTCACCGATCTGGGCCTGCAGTTGTGGATCCAGTTCAAGGGCGTGGGCTTTACCGTGGTGTACAGCGCGGTACTCAGCTACGCGATCTTCAAGGGTATCGCCGTAACCATGGGCCTGCGCGTGGATGAAGAGCAGGAGCAGGTGGGCCTGGACCTCGCGCTGCACGAAGAGCGTGGTTACAACCTTTCCTAAGATTTATCTCATCGCCTCATCGAGAAGAGCCCGGCCATGCCGGGCTTTTTTTGTTTCGGCAGGCCAAAAGTCGGTTGGCGTTCGTCGATTCCTACGAAATCCTTCATGCGGCAAGCGTTTGCCTCGGCGCGACGGACGTCCGGATGGCTGATCGCCGCAATGACGAAACGTGCGCTCAAGCCCCTGATTTTTATCTGGATCGATGGCGCGATCTCGTGTCATCGAAGCTTCACACAGGTTTGACACTCGTAATTTCCTGCCCTAGAACCGGGTTTCACCCGCTACCGGGAGGCCCTTCGCAGGGGAATGGCGAAAGGCCTCACGCCGGGTGATCCACGCGGGCTTCCCCCATGAGCCCGCTCCAACTCCGTCATCAACCAAGGGGCCCTCCCACAGGGGCCCGGTAGGGGCTTTTGCATGTCGAAAAATCACTCCGCCCGCCCGTTCCTGCGCCCGACCGCGCTTGCACTCGCGCTCGGCCTAGCTGCCGCTGGAAACGTCTACGCACAGTCCAACGCCTCCGGCGTGGTCTTCGGCCGCGTCTCCGCCGACCAGGGCACCACCGTGCACCTGCAGAACGTCGATACCGGGCTCAGCCGCGATATCAACGTGGATGCCGAGGGCCGCTACCGCGCCTCGTCGCTACCGGTGGGCCGTTACAACATCTCCGTGATGCGCGATGGCACCACGGTCAGCACGCGCGAGAACGTATCAGTGCAAATCGGCACGGGTACCGATGTCTCTTTCGTCACCGATACCGCGACGGCTGCGAACGCCGCCACGCTCGAGGGTATCCAGGTCACCGGTACGGCGTTGCCGACCATCGATGTCTCGTCGGTGGATTCGCGCACGGTGCTCACCGCCGACCAGCTGCAAAAGCTGCCGATCGCGCGTGATGTCACCTCGGCCGCGCTGCTTGCGCCGGGCGCGGTGGGCGGCGATTCGCGCTACGGCAACGTGGCCTCGTTCGGCGGCGCCTCCGCGGCGGAGAACCAGTACTACGTGAACGGCTACGCCGTCACCAACGCGCTGACCGGCCTGGGCCTCACCAGCCTGCCGTACGACGCGATCGACCAGCAGCAGATCTTCACCGGTGGCTACGGCGCCGAATATGGCCGTTCCACGGGCGGTGTGGTCAACATGATCACCAAGCGCGGCGGCAACACGTGGAAAGCAGGCGGCCAGGTCATTTACACGCCGGAAGCCCTGCGCGATGACCCGCGCAACATCTACCTGACCAACGGCCAGCTCTACCAGGACCGCGGCAAGAACAAGAGCTGGAGCACCGAATACTCCGCTTACATCAGCGGCCCGCTGATCAAGGACAAGCTGTTCCTGTATGCCACGGGTGACTTCATCCGTACCGAAGGTTTCACTCGCGGCTCCACGGCAGCCGCCACGGATACGAACTACACCACGAAAACCAACCGCTACCTGGCGAAGATCGACTGGAACATCAGCGATAACCACCTGCTCGAACTGACCGGCTTCAGCGACAAGACCACCGAACAGAACGATATCTACGCGTACAGCTACGCCACGGGTAATCGCGGCGCCTACCGCGGCTCGCTGTACAACAAGAACTACGGCACGGCCGGCGCCACGCCGGGCGGCGATGTGTACATCGGCAAGTACACCGGCTACCTCACCGACAATCTCACGGTGAACGCCCTGTACGGCAACAGCACCACCAAGCACCAGCAGACCGTGAATTCCGTGGGCGGCGAGTGCCCGCTCATCACTGGCAGCTTCAATGAGAACGGCCGCACCATCTTTCCACCGAACTGCTACCTGCAGGGCCAGCTGCTGGCGCCGGGTGCGGAAGACAAAACCCACGGCTGGCGCCTGGATGTGGAATACCGCCTGGGTGACCACGACCTGCGTGCAGGCCTGGATAACCAGACCCTCGAATCGTTCTCCGGTAACTCGTACGAAGGCCCGGATTCCGGCCGCGCCAATGGCGGTGCGTATTACTGGACGTACGGTAACGCACCAGCCAGCGGCAAGATCAACGGTTACCCCGACGTACTCTTCCCGGCCGGCACGACTCGCTACGTGCAGCGCGTGTATTACTACGCAGCCTCCAACGTGAAGACCGTGCAGGAAGCGCAGTTCATCGAAGACCACTGGCAGGTCAACGACCGCTGGCTGGCGTACATCGGGCTGCGTAACGAGCAGTTCAAGAACGTCAACGGCGCCGGCGATGTGTACGTGAAACAGCGCCACCAGCTGGCCCCGCGCCTGGGCCTGACCTGGGATGTGTTCGGCGATTCCTCGCTGAAGCTGTACGGCAACGCGGGCCGCTACCACCTGGCCATCCCGTCGAACGTCGCCATTCGCGCCGCATCGGGTTCCTACTTCCTCCGCCAGTTCGGCACCTTCGACAGCATCGATCCCGTCACGGGCATGCCGGTCGGCTTCGTGCCCAACGGTCGCGAGTACGCCTCCAACGGCCACGACGGCACCAACCCCGACCCGCGCACCATCGCCGCCAAAGGCATGGATGCGTACTACCAGGACGAATACATCCTGGGCTTCGACAAGCAGTTGGGTAGTGACTGGGTCGTGGGCGCCAAGGCCACCCTGCGTAAGCTGAAGAGCTCGATCGACGACTTCTGCGATTCGCGTCCGTTCGAAAACTGGGGCGCGCGCAATGGCGTGGACATGAGCGACGCCACCATTTCCGGCTGCTACCTGTTCAACCCGGGCAAGAGCAACACGTTCCAGGTCGACATGGATGGCAACGGCAACTTCCGTGACGTGACCCTGGCCAAGGGTGACTTCACCAACAACGGCATCGGCTTCCCGGATCTCAAGCGCAAGTACTACGCCCTGAACCTGTACGCCGAGAAGCAGTTCGACGAAAAGTGGTACGCGAAGTTCGATTACGTGTTCTCGCGCAGCTACGGCAACTCCGAGGGCATGCTCAAGTCGGATATCGGCCAGCGCGATCCATCGGTAACCCAGGATTGGGATGCGCCGGAGATCATGGTCGGCTCGAACGGCCCGCTGCCGAACGACCGTACCCATCAGTTCAAGGCATACGGCTTCTACCAGATGACGCCCGAGTGGCTGCTCAGCGCCAACATGGTGGTGGCCTCGGGGCGCCCGGTTAACTGCATCGGCCTCGCCCCGGGCGACCCGATCCAGTACGGCGCGTCGTACTTCTACTGCGATGGCAAGCTGTCCCCGCGTGGTTCGCGCGGCCGCCTGCCGTGGACGCAGCAGCTGAATGTCGGTGCTGAATGGCGCCCGGCGTTCGCCGACCACAAGCTGGGCTTCAACGTGGATGTGTTCAACATCTTCAGCCAGCAACGCGAAACCAGCGTCATCGAAGTCGGCGAAAACGCCGCCGGCGTGCCGGTGGCGACGTATAAGCGTGCCAATTCGTACACCCAGCCGCGGTATTTCCGCTTCTCGGTCCGCTACGACCTGTAATCGCAATCGTGCCGTGCGGCCCTCCCACCGCGCGGCACCTCTCCCCTCTTCCGAGATCGTTCTCGACCCGGCGTGCAAGCCGGGTTTTTTATTACCTGGCGATCAGGGGCGCACGGCAGTGACTTCGATTTCGACCAGGAAGTTGGGGCTGGCCAGTGACGCCACTTGCATGGCGCTTCGCGACGGCAGGTTCGGCTGCTGCGCCGTGCCGAAGAACTGCGTATAGCCACCCATGAAGCCGGCGAAATCCATCTTGCCGCCCTTGGCCGGGTCGCCTACCAGGAACACCTGCATCTTCACCACATCGCCCATCGACAGGCCCATGCCCTTCAGCTGCTTCTCGATCGAGGTGAGCACGCCGACCGTTTGGGTCTTCGTATCACCATAGGCCTGCGGGCTATCCTTCGGCGCGCTTGTATCGGCGACCGGCGGCACCACACCGCTGAGGAACACCAACGTCTTGCCCGCCGGGATTTCGACAGCAGCGGCGATGGGGAATGTGCTGTTCGGGATCTTGTGGCGCAGCACGTCGGTGGCGAACGCCGGCGTGGCAAGCAGGCAGGCCGCGGCGGCGGTCAGGATGACGGAATGGTGGGAGAGCTTCATCGTGAATCCTCGGGTTTCGGGGCGGGCGGCCGGAAGGCCTTGACCTGGTCGGCCGTGAGCGCATCGGTGTAGTGGTTGCCGAAGTGCGTGCGCACGTAGTTCACCACATCCGCCACCTGCTGGTCGCTGAGCAACATGGAGAACGGCGGCATGCCGCCACGGCCGTTCAACACCATCACCGCAGGGTAAGCCGCCGATGCCAGCTTCGGGTTTGCTGCCAGCGCCGGGTAGTGCCCAGCCCCCACGGCGCCCTTCGCATCCGGCATGTGGCAGCCCTGGCAGATGTGCGTGAAGATCTGCTCGCCGGTGACGTGCGCGGCATCCTTGCGTGCGAAGAACGCCGCGTCATTGGTCTGTGCCCCGGCGGCACCCGCGGCGAGCAGCCCGAACCATCCGCACAGCAGGGCCTTCATGCCGCACCCCCTGCCACCGCTTTGCGGTGCAACTGGTCGATAGCCGCCAACGAGGACAGTATCGCGCCTTCCTGCCACGCGGGCAGGTACGAGGCATGCTCGCCCGCCAGCACGATCCGCCCATCGAGTGAGCAGAGGTTGGCATAGTGTTGCTCGCGGGCCTGGTCGGTCCACCAGCCGAAGCAGCCGAGGGTCGAAGGCACGCGGTGCCAGGCAACCGCCATGCCGTTCTCATACTCCTTTTTGTACTGCGGGTGGATCTGGCTGCCGTATTCGAGCGCCTTGGCGATGCGCGTCGCCGGATCGAGCGAGGTGAACTCGTACGCTTCGGTAAAGAAGGCGTACGCACCCAGCAGCACGCCTTTCTTCGTGCCCACGCCATGGCTTGGGTAGCCGATCATGCCGATCGGCGTATCGCTGGTGCTCACGCCGCCGTAAATACGATCATCCTCTTCCCAGAAGCGCCGTTTGAACTGCAAGCCGACCTTGGCGGAGGACATGTAAGGCACGGCGGAAATGGCCGCCGCCTTTTCCGCGGAAACCTGGATCGGGATCTGGCTCAGAATGGAAAGCGGAATCGTACACACGCACCAATCGGCCTTGGCTTGCAGCGCCGTACCGGGCTTGCCCGTATCCTCGTAGGTAACGGTAACGCCACCATCGCTTTGCGCGATGCCCGTGACCTTGCTGTTGTAGCGGATGATCTGCGGGCCGATCTCACGCACGAAGGCTTTGCCGATCGCATCCATGCCACCGATGGGCTGGAGCAGGGTGGTCTGGTATTCGTAGAGCGCGCTCATGCCCAACTGCTTCCACAAGCCGGACTTCAACACGTCGGAAATGCCTACGGGATTCGAGAACGTCGGCTTGCCATCCGGACCACCGCCCGGTTCCTTCGCGTAACCACGGTGCTCGCTACTATCGCGGCCCGCCACGTAGCGGAACTGGCTATCAAGGCCGCCAAACTGGCGCAGCGACTCGAGCAGTATTTCGCGATCTTCTTTCGATACCAGGTCATCGAGGGCGCCCTTGCCGGACGCCTTGGCCAGCAATTCAGCGATACCGCCGTGCCAGTCGGCCTGGAGCTCGCGAAGCCGTTGTGGCTTGCCACCGAAGGCCTCGGGGTTATGCATGTAAGCGTTGTGGTTCACCTGCACAAACGGTTCGAGTGGCACGCCGAACTGGTGACAGTAATCGAGCACGCCGGTGTGGTGGTACGGAATGCGCCAGGGTCCGGGATTGAAGTAGAGGCCCTTATCGAACTGGCAGGTCTGCGTGTGCCCACCAAGCTCGGTGTAGGTATCACCGCCGCGCAAGGTCCAGTTACGGCCGCCGGCACGGGCGTTGTACTCGAGCACCTGCACCTTGTAGCCCGCCTTGCCCAGCTCGTACGCAGCGACCAGGCCGGCCAGACCGGCACCCAGGATCAGCACGCTGCCCTTCCCGCTGCCTTGCAGTGGCGGCGGTCGCCGGTAGGTAGATTCTGCGGCAAAACCCAGGTTGGTCATCGCCTGGTACATCAGCGCGCTGCCCCCAGCCACGCCGATCATCCGCAACAGGTCGCGCCGACTCAACGACGCGGGCGGGAATTCGCTACCCATACCACTACCCCTTGGCTACCCCGATGGCACAGAGTAACCATACGTTGCAGTGCACAACAACAGGCCGTTCGACATGCACCGCGTTGGTGCTATGACAGCGCTCGACAAACCCTCTAAGCTGGTTCGAACCGATCCACTTTGAATGCCCGCATGACCTTACATCCAGACCGCGCCGATGCCCGCCTTGCCTGGGCACGCCATGCCACCGGCCAGGCCGATCTCGCGCTCGAGCCAGCCTCGGCTGATGCAAGCTTTCGCAGTTACTGGCGCGGCTATGTCGATAGCCAGCCAGTGATCATCATGGATTCGCCACCCGCGCAGGAGAATCCCGCGCCGTGGGTGGAGATCGGCAAGCGCCTGCACGATGCCGGCCTGCACACACCCACGGTGATGGTCGCCGACCTCGACCAAGGCTTCCTGCTTATCGAGGATCTCGGCACGCGCACGTACCTGCCCGAACTCAGCGACGCGACGGCCGATGCGCTATACGGCGACGCGCTCGATGCGTTGCTGCGCATGCAGATGCACGTGGAAACGACGGGCCTGCCTGCGTTCAACCGCGAGTGGCAGACCATGGAAATGGAGATCATGCCCACGTGGTTTCTGCAGAAACACCTTGGTGTTTTTGTCGAATGCGAAGAGTGGGATGTAGTCGAGGGCGCGTTCAGCGCCATCCTGCATTCGCTCGCGGAACAGCCGCGCGCATTCATGCACCGCGATTACCACAGCCGAAACCTGCTGATCACGACGGACCGCTCGCCGGGCGTCATCGATTTCCAGGGCGCCATGTCGGGCCCGATCACCTACGACCTGGCGTCGCTGCTGCGCGATGCGTACGTCGTATGGGACAACGAACGCGTGGAAGGCTGGGTGGAGGCGTACCGCCTGCGCCTGCTCGATGCGCGTCTGCTCGATGAGACCGTGGATACCGGCCGGTTCCGCCGCTGGTTCGATATGGCCAGCCTGCAGCGGCATATCAAGATCCTTGGGCTGTTCTGTCGGCTGTATTACCGCGACGGCAAGGCGGGCTATCTCAACGACCTGCCGCGGGTGCTGCAGTACGTATTGGATATTGCACGGCGCCATGCCGACGTGGCCCCGTTGGCCGATTTCATTGCGGCGAAGATCGGCGCCCGCGATATCCGCGTGCCGGTGGCGGCATGAGGCATGCGCTTATCCTGGCCGCCGGGCTCGGCGAGCGCATGCGGCCACTGACGGATACGACACCCAAGCCGCTGCTGGAAGTGCACGGCAAGCCGCTGATCGTGCACCACATCGAGAAACTGGCTGCAGCCGGCGTGAACTACATCGCCATCAACACCTCGCACCTGGCCGAGCAGTTTCCCGATGCGTTGGGCGATGGTTCGCGCTGGGGCGTGCGCCTGCGTTACTCCTATGAAGGGCCCACCCCGCTGGAAACCGGTGGCGGGATGCTCAAGGCGCTGCCACTGCTGGGTAGCGAGCCGTTTATCGTGGTCAGTGCGGATATCTGGAGCGATATCGACTACGCGGCGTTGCCAAGCGAGCCGGATGGCGTCGCGCACCTTGTCATGGTGCCGAACCCTGATTTCCACCCGAAGGGCGATTTCGCGCTGCTGGATGGCAAGCTGTACGACGAAGATACGCCCGCGGAAGCTGAGCGGCTGACGTTTGGCAACGTAGGGGTGTACCGGCCGGAGATCGTGGCGGGCGAAGTGCCCGGAAAGTTCAAGTTGGCACCGATGTATCGGCGCGCCATCGCGCAGGGGCGGCTAACCGGCGAGCGGTTTGAAGGGTTTTGGCGGAATGTGGGGAGCCCTGGGCAGCTTGATGAGCTGCGGGCTCGCGTGGGTTAGAGACGCGGCGCCGCCCTGTTGATTTTCGCGCGCAAGCGCGCTCCTACAGGGAATGTCCGTATCGCCGCTTTGTTGGCTTTCGCGTGCAAGCACGCTCCTACAGGGACACGCGGGTAGCTATCCGCTGGGTGCAGGAGCGCGCTTGCGCGCGACGCGTTTACTGGATGGTTTCGGCGGTGATTTCGCGGAGGCGTTCGCGGCCTAGCGCGAAGGCTTCGTTGTAGGCACTGGTGACATCGATGAAATCGACCGTACCCATGCCGGCATCTATTTCTTCGCCGATGTGATCAAGGATGCGATAGCTCGACCGGTAGAACTGCTCGCCTGCTTCGCCGCTGTGCTTTACCGCCCGGCCGACGACTCTGAACTTGCTGTTATTTTCCACGGTGTTCCTCCCCCCTGGGAGTCTCCGATACTGACTGGGTATCGTGACCGTTTCAAGTGACTTCCACTTCAAGGTGACAACCGCGCGCGAAGAACATCGCCCGGCGACTGCCTGGAACCCTGAAGGACGGGTGGATCCTGACAGAAACCGGGCGATGAGAGCGTGAGTGCTTTAGTTGGGCTGACCTGCCATGGCAGTGGCTTCGTTCAACGCGGCCTTGGCGGCTTCGTTCGTCATCACCACGATGCTGATGCGGCGGTTGATGGCCGACGAAGGGTCGTTTTTGTCGAACGGCACCGATGCGGCGAGGCCGACCACGCGCGCCACCTTGTTTGGCTGCATGCCGCCATCGGTGAGCGTACGCCGCGCCGCATTCGCACGATCGGCGGAGAGCTCCCAGTTACCGTACTGGCTATCGGCGCGGATGTACGGCGCGTTGTCGGTGTGCCCGGAAATGCTGATCTGGTTTGGCACCTGGTTGATGAAGCCGGCCAGCTCGTGGAGGATCTGCACGGTATACGGCTTGAGCGCACCACTGCCCGTATCGAACATCGGGCGGTTCTGCTTGTCCACGATCTGGATGCGCAGCCCTTCCGAGGTAATGTCGATCAGCAGCTGATCCTTGTAGGGTGCCATCGCCTGGCTCTGCGCGATCGCTTCCTGCAGATCTTTCATCAGCTGCTCAAGGCGCTTCTTCTCCTGCTCCTTTGCCAGCTTCTCGGCCTCGGCCGCGGTCGCCGGCTTGGCGAACTGCTGCTGGTCACCGGGGCCCTTCGGCAGATCCATGGCGCCACCCAGCTTGATCATGCTGGTGCTCGCACCGCCCGGCCCCATCTTGCCCGAGGGCGCCATGGTGGATTGGCCCTGGGTCATGCTGGGGTTCTTGAAGTACTCGGAAATGGCCGCGCGCTGCTGCTTGGTGCCCGCGCCGACCAGCCACATGACCAGGAAGAACGCCATCATCGCCGTGACGAAGTCGGCGTACGCGACCTTCCACGCGCCGCCGTGGTGGCCATGGCCACCCTTCTTTTTACGGCGAACGATGATGACTTGCTTGAGCTCGGTCATCGCTGCTTACCGGGCGGCCTTCAGGTGGCCTTCCAGATCCTGGAAGCTCGGGCGGCTGGACGAGGTAAGCGACTTGCGGGCGAACTCCACCGCGACCATCGGGTTGTAGCCGCGCAGGTTGGCCAGCAGGCCTACTTTCACGCACTCAAACGCACGGCCATCCGCATTTACACGGGCTTCCATGGCGGCCGAGAGCGGGCCGATGAAGCCGTACGACAGCAAGATACCGAGAAACGTGCCCACGAGAGCGCCAGCGATGTGCTCGCCGATCACGGCGGCATCGCCATCGATGGATTTCATGGTGATCACGATACCCAGCACCGCCGCCACGATGCCGAAGCCCGGCAGGGCATCGGCCATCTTCTGCACGGCCAGGGCCGGCGCGAGGGCTTCGTGGTGGTGGGTCTCAAGCTCCACGTCGAGCAGCGCTTCCAGCTCGTGCGGATCCATGCTGCCGCCCACGATCAGGCGCAGGCAGTCCGTGATGAAGTCGATGAGGTGGTGCTCCGCGACCAGGCGCGGGTATGCCGTGAACAGCGAGCTGTTCTCCGGGTTCTCGATGTGTTCTTCCATGGCCAGCTGGCCGTCCTTACGCATCTTCACGAAGATGTCGTAGAGCAGCGACAGCAGGTCCACGTAATCCTGCTTCTTGTATTTCGGGCCCTTGAACAGGCCCAGGGCATCGCGCGCGGCGCCCTTCACGATATCCATGGAATTGGCGCTGATAAACGCACCCACGGCCGCGCCGAAGATGATCAGCAGCTCGTAGGGTTGCCACAGGGCACCGATAGAGCCGTGCGAGAGCACATAGCCGCCCAGCACCGAGACCAGGACGATGATCGAACCGATAATGACCAACATGACTTCACTTCCTCCCAGTCGGGTGACTTATCGGCCGCGGGGGCGCGAAGTTGAGGGTTTCTGTCACGTTTTCTACACGATTCAAACGGCGCTGGTAAGCGCTCCCGCATAGCGTGGGAAAACCAGCCGAATCCGCGTACCGATGCCGGCATCGCTTTCGATCTCGACCCCGCCACCGGCTTGCGCCACGGTGCCGTACACCTGGGCCAGGCCAAGGCCCGAGCCGCCCTGTTTGGTCGTGAAGTACGGCTCAAACAAACGCTCGCGCACCTCATCGGACATACCGCCGCCGGTGTCGGCCACGCATACGAATACCTGGCGCGCAGGGACCGGCTCGCGCCGGGCCTCCGCCATGGCGTCATCGACCAGCCGATCGCCCACCTGCAGCACGATGGTGCCCATATTACCCATGGCGTCACGCGCATTGAGGCACACGTTCATCAGCGCCTGCTCGATGCTGTGCCGGTCCACCCAGATGGGCAGCGCGCCCGGCTGGCGCAGCACTTCGATGCCCACGCGCCCGCCCATGCCATGGCGAGCGAAATCGGCGAAGCTCTCGACCAGGTCACCCAGGTCGATGGGTTCCGGGCGCGAGGGCTGGTTGCGGGCAAAGGCCAGCAGGCGGCGGGTCAGCGCGGTGGCATGGCGTGAGCCCTCCACCGCGTAGGTGAGCATGCGGCGCTGGTGCGGGGTCAGGTCATCGGCTTCGTCCTGGAGCCCCGAAAGGCTGACGATCACCGTCTGCAGCATGTTGTTGAAGTCGTGCGCGATGCCGCTGACCAGTTGACCCACCGCCTGTTGCTTCTGCGCCTGGCTGGCCGATGCCTCAGCCAGTTCGCGGGCACGGCTGGCCATGTCCAGCTGCTCTTTCAGGGTGGACAGGCGGCTCTCGGCATCCTGGCGCGCCCAGTTCTCGCTTTCGAAGCGCTCCAGGAGCGTCCCGTACTGCGTGGTGGCATTCGCCGAGCGGGCCACCGTTTCATTCAGGCGCTCCTGCAGCAGCTCGTTGATGGACTCAAGCGCGGCCTGGAGCTCCACCCGCTCCGTGACATCGCGGCTGATCACGATGAAGTGATCGAGGCTGTCATCAGCCACGACCGGCGCGACCATCACCTCCCACCAGCGCGACGTGCCAAGGGCCGTGCGCCGTGGGCTCACGAAATCCACCCGCTCGCCGGCCGCCGCGCGATCGAGCACGCGCGCCACCATGTCACGGGCCTCGGGCGGCCACAGATCGAGCCAGCGCACCCCCACAAGGCGCTCCACGCCTTCGGGCGCCAGCGACATGCAGCCCAGACCCGCCACAAAGCGGATCACGCCGTCACGATCCAGTTCCTTCATGCAATCGGCGGATGCTTCGACAAATTGCCGGTACCGCCCCTCCCCTTCACTCATCGCCGCTGCCCCTGGCCCGTCGGTTGGCGTTGAACACCACTATGACGCGCCGCGCGGGCGCCTTCTGTCAAGGCGAATCTGTCACGCGGCGAGCACGGTGCAGGGACGACAGTGCCAGCCATGAAGGCCACCTCCGCAACACCTTCCGCTGCGCCGGTGCTGGTCGTTGAAGACGACCGCAACGTCCTCGACATCACGAGCTTCGTCCTGGAGTCGGCCGGCTACCCGGTGCTGACCGCGATGAATGCCGACGAGGCGCTTGCCGTGCTTGCCTCGCATCCTGAGGTCGGCCTGGTCCTCACGGACGTGAACATGCCGGGCCGGATGGACGGCATCGACCTGGTCCACGCGCTTCGGCAGGCGGGCAGCAGAGTGCGCTGCGTCGTGGTGTCGGGTGATGCCATGCACGCAGCCGAGCGGCTCGATGGGGCGGCGCCGTTCCTCGCCAAGCCCTATGACCGGCGGTCGTTGCTGCGTGCGGTGGGGGATGCGTTCGCGCCTGGGTGACCCCGGTCGCGCGCAAGCGCGCTCCTACAACTGCGGCTCGGGCTCGGCCGGGTCGAGCTTGTCGTCGTCGAAGCCGGTTTCGCCTTCGGCGAACACCGGGGCACCGTCCTCTTCCACGCCCATGACCAGGCCCAGCGCCTTTTCGGCCGCCGCGGCGGCACTCGCTTCGTCGCGGAAGCTGCGGTTTTCGTAGACGGCGAAATACGACGGGAAACTGCCGTCCGCCGGGTGGGACGACAGGAGGGCGGTATACCGGGAGCCTTCACGGCTCGCACCGGTACGCAGGGTGAAATTCGGAAACTCGCGTTCTGCCATGGCCATGGGTCTTTGCTGGGCGGGAAAGTCTAGCTTACGCGGGGGCTTGGGGGCGTTCTTGCATGCAACCCCTTACGGCGTCAAGGAATCCGTTCAGGATTACGGCACTTGCCTCGACGATTCTTGTAGGGTATTTCCTACATCAAGCGGCCTCACACAGCATTCACGAGGGCCGTGAAACAGGGGAAAGCAGGGGCAACATCATCATGAACGTCATCACCACCACGGCACCGTCGCGGCGCCTTGCGTGGATCGTCGCAACCGTACTCGCCCTGGCCGGCATTGTTGGCCTGGTATTGGCACCGCGCGTCGCGGCCGCCATCCCGAAAACGGCTATCCAGATGGTCTACGCATGGCTCTGCTGCTCGCTTGTGGGTTCGGCCTACGTCGTCGTTACGCTTGCGAACGATGCCGAAGGTGCCAACGAGGACAGCGAAGATTTCTGATCCCAGGGCTGGGACGTACATCGAAACAAAAAACCCGCCGAAAGGCGGGTTTTTCGTTTCCAGCGGCAGAGCGCCCCTTACGGGCGACGCTCCAGCGCCGGGTCTTCCTTCGAGCGGGGCATCAGGTCCTGCTTGGACACACCCAGCCAGAGCAGGATGGGGCTGGCCACGAAGATCGAGGACAGCGTACCCACCAGGATGCCGATCAGCATGGTGATGGCGAACCCGTGCACGGCCGTGCCGCCGAAGAAGAACAGCGCCGCCATGGTGATACCGGTGAACAGCGAGGTGATGATGGTTCGCGACAGCGTGCTGTTGATCGAACGGTTAAGCACCTCTTCCGGCGTAGCGTTGCGGCTGGAACGGAACAGTTCGCGCACGCGGTCGAACACCACCACCTTATCGTTGATGGAGTAACCGACCACGGCCAGGACCGAGGCCAGCACCGTCAGGTCAAACTCGCGCTGGGTGATCGCGAAGATGCCCAGGGTCACCAGCACGTCGTGCACCTCGGTCGCGAGCGCCGCGATGGCGAAGCGCTTCTCGAAGCGGATCCACAGGTAACCCATGATGCCGACGATGACGAAGATGACCGCGTAGATACCATCGGAGCGGAGTTCCTCACCGACCTGCGGGCCGACGAAGGACTTGCTCTTCATGGTGGCATCGGGCCGCACCGACTTAAGCGCCGTCATGATGTCCGCAGAGACCTTGGTGGCGGCCTCGTCGCCCGAAAGGCCGGTGAGGCCCGCCGAGTCGTGGTCATCCTTCGGCTGCAGGCGCACCGTCACTTCGCGGGTGCCACCCATGGCCTGCACGAGCGAATTTTCCAGGCCTGCCTTGGTCAGGGTCTGGCGCACATCGTTCGTATCGACCGGATTGGCGTAGGCAACCTGGACGGCGACGCCGCCCACGAAATCCTGCCCGTAGTTGAAGCCCTTGGTGACGATCAGGCCGATCGAGCCAAGCATCAGCAGGATGGCGAGGCCAATGCTGTACTTGCGCAGGCCGAGGAAGTTGAAATTGGCGTTGTGGTTGAAAATTTCCATGGCGTATGTCCCCTCAGACCGACAGGGTCTTGAGCTTGCGGCCGCCGTGGATCAGCGCCGTGATGGCATGGGTGACGGTCACCGAAGTGAACATCGAGGTGAGGATACCGATGAACAGCGTGACGCCGAAGCCCTTGATCGGACCCGAGCCCATGGTCATCAGGCCGAGCGCGGCGAGAAGATGGGTCACGTTGGCATCAAGGATGGTGGCCCACGCCTTGTCGTAGCCGGTACGGATGGACGCCAGCGGCGACGAGCCGTTGCGCAGTTCCTCGCGGATGCGTTCGCAGATGAGCACGTTGGCGTCGATCGCCATACCCAGGGTGAGCACGATACCCGCAATGCCAGGCATCGTCAGGGTCACGCCGATCGCGGACATGACCGCCACGAGCAGCACCAGGTTGAAGAACAGGGCGATATCGGCCACCAGGCCGAACAGCTTGTAGTAGATGGCCGACGCGAGCAGCACCAGGCCAAGGCCCAGCATCACCGCCTTGAAGCCCTTGTCGATGTTGTCCGCACCCAGGCTCGGGCCGATCACACTCTCGCTGACGATATCCACCGGCACCGCGAACGAGCCACCGCGGAGCAGCAGCGCCAGCTCGGCGGCTTCGGTATCCGAAGGCAGGCCGTTGGTCTGGAACTGCTTGCCGAACGGGCCGCTGATGTTGGCGTAGTTGATCACCTCTTCGGTGATCTTCGGCGTCTTCACTTCCTTGCCGTCGACCATCTTGGTCTCGAGCGTGCGCGTGATGTAGAGCACCGCCATCGGCTTGCCGACGTTATCGTTGGTGAACTCCTGCATCTTGCGGGCGCCGGACGCATTCAGCGTGACGCTGACGTTCGGGGTGCCGTTCTGCTGATCGCGGCCGGAGGTGGCGGTGACCAGCTCATCGCCGCTGGCGATAACCTTCTTGCTGAGCAGGTACGGGCGGCGATCGCGGCCGAAGTAGAGCTTGGCATCTGGCGGCACGCTGCCCGAGCGGGCGGCTTCCATCGCCTGCTCCGGCGTGTACAGGCCGGCGCGGTACTGCAGCGAGGCCACGGCACCGATGATCTTCTTGGCTTCGGCGGTGTCCTGCACGCCCGCGAGATCGACGATGATCTGGTTGGCGCCCTGCTGCTGGATCAGCGGCTCGGACACGCCGAGCTGGTTCACGCGCTGGCGCAGCGTGGTGACGTTCTGGGTGATGACGCTCTGGCCCAGCTCGCGCAGCTTCTGCGGCTTCACCACTGCGTTCAGTGCAAAGCCATTGCCTGCGGCGGCAGCATCGTTGACGAGCAGATCCGGGTAATCCGAACCGATCAGGCCGGCGGCCTTCTGGCGGTCGGCATCGGTGCGCAGCACGATGTTGACGCCCTGGCCGCGCGCGTTGCGCGTGACCGAGTCGTACTGCACGCCCTTGTCGTGCAGCAGCGAGCGGATGTCGTCGGTGTAGCGGGTTTCCTGCGAATCGATCATCGCGTTCTGGTCCACTTCCATGAGGAAGTGCACACCACCCTGCAGGTCGAGACCCAGCGGCATGGAGTTGGCGTTGATCGAGCGCAGCCACGACGGCACGGTGGAGGCGAGGTTCAACGCCACCGTGTAGTTATCGCCCAGGCCCACGCGCAGCGCGTCGGAAGCCTTGGCCTGCTGATCGGCATTGCCGAAGCGGGCCAGGAGGCGGCCGTCCTTTTCATTCACATCGACGGCGACAGCCGGCACCTTGGCGGTGGCCAGCAGCCCTTCGACCTTGCTCTTCAGTGACGCGTCGACCGCCGCACCGCGGTTGCCCGAGATCTGCACCGCCGGCTGGGGCGGGAAGACGTTCGGCAGCGCGTACACGATGCCGACCAGCAACACGATTACAACCAGCGCGTACTTCCAGCGTGGAAAATCACTCATGCCTTACATTCCATGGGTGCGACCGCCCGGCGGCCGCGGCTGACGCGTCTGAGAGAAAACTCAGTTCTTCTTGAGGCTGCCCTTCGGCAGCACCTGGGTGACAGCACCCTTCTGCATCTGGACGACGACGCCCGGGGCGATCTCGACCTTGACGAAGGCATCGCCCACTTCTTCGATGCGACCGGCCAGGCCGCCGTTCATCACCACCTCATCACCCTTGGAGAGGGCGGCCAGGAGGGCACGGTGCTCCTTCTGACGCTTCATCTGCGGGCGGATCATCATGAAATAGAAGATGCCGAACAGCACCGCCATCATGATGAGCGGAGAAAGGCCAAACGCGCCCTGCGGGGCGGCGGCCGGGGCGGCCTGGGCAATGGCGGCGTACGTCATGGGGCTCATCGGATTTCTCGCAAGTCATGGAACGGCCAAGAAAAAGCGGCCGCTCACGTAAAAAGATTGTGGATTATGCCACGCCCCCCGGCGGCGGTGTACCGCGCCAGCACAAGGCTTTGGGGGCGCGGCGGGCCCCCCGCAAGGCCTTACTGGCCGTCAACCTCGGCCTTGCGGCGCGCCGCGTAGAACGCCGTCACGAAATCCTCCAGCGTGCCGGCCTCGATGGCGCCGCGCAGGCCGGCCATCAGGCGCTGGTAGTGCCGGAGGTTGTGCATGGTGGCCAGCTGGCTGCCCAGGATCTCGTTGCAGCGGTCCAGGTGGCGCAGGTAGGCGCGACTAAACCCGTTGGCACAGGCGTAGCAGTCGCAACCCTCCTCGATCACGCGCGTATCGGCGGCGAACTTCGCGTTACGGATCCGCAACGTGCCTTCGGCGGTAAACAGGAAGCCGTTGCGCGCGTTGCGGGTGGGCATCACGCAATCGAACATGTCGATACCGCGGCGTACCGCCTCGACAATGTCCTCGGGCCGACCCACGCCCATGAGGTACCGCGGGCGATCCTTCGGCAGCAGCGGCAGGGTGAAGTCCAGCGTGTGATTGCGCTCGGCTTCGGGCTCGCCGACGGCCAGGCCGCCCACGGCGTAGCCATCGAAACCGATTTCCACAAGCTGCTCGACCGAACGGCGGCGCAGGTTCTCGAATGTGCTGCCCTGGACGATGCCGAACAGGTTGTTCGGGTTCTTCAGGTCGTTGAACGCACGGCGGGAGCGCTCGGCCCAGCGCAGGCTGAGCTCCATCGAGTCCGAGGCCACCTTCTCCGTGGCCGGATACGGCGTGCACTCATCGAAGATCATGGCCACGTCGGAATCCAGCACCGTCTGGATCTTCATGGAGACTTCGGGCGACAGGAACACCCTGGAGCCATCCACCGGGGAGGCGAACGTGACGCCTTCTTCGGTGATCTTGCGCTTATGCGCCAGCGAAAAGACCTGAAAGCCGCCGGAATCGGTCAGGATAGGCTTATCCCAGCCGATGAATTTATGCAGGCCACCGAACTCGCCGACGATATCCAGGCCGGGGCGTAGGAAAAGATGAAACGTGTTGCCCAGGATGATCTCGGCACCGGTATCACGGACGTCGCGAGGGGTCATGGCTTTGACGGAGCCATACGTGCCCACGGGCATGAACGCCGGGGTCTCTACGGTGCCCCGGCCAAAGCGCAGTCGGCCGCGCCGCGCCGCGCCATCGGTGGCGAGGAGTTCGAAAGGGAGGTTACTCATCCGCCCATTCTAACCCGTACGGCCTGGCCACCCGTCACCTAAAGGTTCCAGAGAATCAGCCGATTCTTACGAGCACACAGGAGCGCATCCACCACGGATAACGCCCAGGCCCCCGGAGGACCTGCCCTTGATCATCCAGCCGACCAGCCTCGCCGCCCAGCTTTGGGCCGGTGCGGCCGCGGGTACCACAGCGGCCACCACCCAATCCTGGGCGGTGGGCACGCTGCTTGCCGCCCGCCTGCTCGGCCAGACCGATGTCGGCAAGGTGCTGCTGGATATCGGCGGCATGGCCGTGGAGGCCGATGCGGCCGGCACATCCCTGCCCCAGCAGTTCCAGGTGCGCGTGATGACCCAGGGCCCCCAGCCACAGCTGGAGATCGTGGTTGGGAATACGGATGAACGCATCGCCATGCAAGGCCTGCGCGAGCGCCTGCCACAGCAGAACGGCTATTCCCAGTTGCTCAGCGTGCTCTCTGCGCTGGCCCGTCGCCCGGTAGCGCGCGTGCTGCCTGAGCCGCTGCGCACCGCATTGGCCACCCTCGAAGCCTCCATCAGCAAGCCCGAGGACCTTGGCACACCCGAGGGGATGAAGCAGGCCATCGCCAAGAGCGGCGCCTTCCTCGAGGCGCACCTGGCCGAACCGCATGACGAGGCGCCCGCGGCCGACGACTTCAAGGCGGCGCTACTCAACCTGCGCCGCGCCCTGACCGATATTCCGCAGACCCGGCAGGCCATGATCCAGGCGCCGTCGCGCCAGTTCACCGATACGCCACCGCCGCTCGCCCAGCGCGCGCTCGTGGCCCAGCCGCGCGCCGAGGAATTGCTGGCGGATGAAGAAACCGCGGATGGCCTGGTCTCGCACCTGCGTACCGATGTGCGCGCTGCGCTCTCGCGCGTGGAGATCGGCCAGCTTGAATCGCAGCCGCATGCGGGCCTGTGGATGGTCGAGATACCCCTGACGGGCGTACGCGGCTATGACGTGCTGCAGCTCCGCATCGAAGAAGGCAAGCCTTCGCAGGGCGAGCCCGAGGGCATGTGGACGGTCGGCTTCGCCATCGATCCGCCGACGCTTGGCGCCGTGCAGGGTGAAGTGCAGCTACGTGGTACGCGTGTCGCGGTACGCCTGTGGGCGCAATACCCCGAGACCGTGGCCCGCCTGGAGAACGAATTCACCACGCTGCGCCGCGTGCTCGAGAAGAGCAAGCTGCAGCTTGATCATTTTGCCTGCATGCACGGCCTGCCCGTGCCGACGAGCGCGTATAGCGCCGTCCTGCTCGAAGCACGCGCATGACCCAGTCGCTCCCTTCACCGCGCCGCAGCGTCACGCTGCGGATGGCCACCCCTACCAGCAACGGCAACACCCAACGCATCGATGCCGATGGGGTGAAGGCGTTGCTCGAACGTGCGCAGGCCTTGGGTCTGGCGCCGCACCTGGATCCGCAGATCGCGACGCTATTGGCGGCCGTGCGCTTGCGCGAGGATGTGCCCTCGGAGCTGTACGCCGCGCTGGCAGCCGTGGTCGGTACGCTGTTGAACGCTACGCACGATTAACGGTCCGCTTCCCCGCTTCGTTGGCTGATCGCGCGCAAGCGCGATTACGAGATGCCCAGACCCTGGATGCTCGCGGCTCTCGCTTCAAAGCCCGCCATTTCTGCGAAGCGCTTTCCGCGGTCGGCGTAATCCTTGAACTGATCGAAGCTCGGTGCACCGGGTGAGAGCACAACGGTGCCGCGACCTTGCAACGCACTGCGTGCGGCACCGATGGCCGCCGCGAGGTCCGTGGCGCGGAAGACGTTCGGCACGCCCGCCGCGTCGAGCGCGTCGGCGATACGCGGCCCGTTCTTGCCCTGGCAGATGATCGCGTCCGGGGCGTGCTGGCGCATGGCCTGCACGAACACCGACCAATCCAGTCCGCGGTCGTGGCCGCCCACGATCAACGCGACATGCGCGTCGTGCACGCTTTCCAGCGCGGCCAGGCTCGCCAGCGGCGTGGTGCTGATCGAATCGTTGATCCAGCGCAGGCCATCGCGTTCGCCCAGCGGTTGCAGGCGGTGCGGCAACGGCAGGAACGTGGCCAATGCGGGCGCGGCCTTGCGCGCATCCAGCCCCATTAACTCCAGCGCGGCCAGCGCGGCGCACGCGTTGATCGCGTTGTGCAGGCCCGGGGCAGCGACGCGGTCCGCAGCGATCACGTTCTCGTCGCCACGACGGATCCACCCATCGGCCACGTGCCAGTCGCTGGCGCCGCCGAAGGTGTGCAACCCGGGATGATCGGCCGCGCGTTCGAGCAACGCAGGCTGCATGCCGTTCACCAGCACCCGCGCTGAGGCGGCGAGCAGCTTCAGCTTGTCTTCCACGTAGCGTTCGCGCGAGCCATGCCAGTCGAGATGCTCTTCGTAAAGGCTGGTAACCACACCCAGATCCACACCTATCGCCTCACCGGTCTGGAAACTCGAAAGCTCGATCACCCAGAGATCGGCGGCGCCGTCATCCAGTTCCAGCAAGGGCAAGCCAATATTGCCGGCCAGCGCCGTGCGCACGCCAAGCGAGCGGGCGAGATGGGCGATGAGCGCCGACGTGGTGCTCTTGCCCTTGGTACCCGTGACGGCGATGGTGTGCGCGTTCGCGTGCCCGCCAAACCAGAGTGCCGTGCCCGAGGTGAAACGCGTGCCCGCGCCCAGGGCCTCCAGCAATTCCGGCTTGTATGCCGAGATACCCGGCGATTTGATCACGATGTCGTAGCGCGAGAGCGCCTGCGCATCGGGCGGCGTCGCCATGACACCGGCGTGCGGGTACGCCGCGTGAGCCGCTTCAGCCTCGTCAGCGCCTACATACACATCCACTGGCATGCCAGGCAGGCGGCGTGCGAGCGCATCCAGCGCCGCCCGCCCTTCCCGGCCAAACCCCCAGACCGCGATACGCTTGCCCGCAAGATCAGCCCAGCGCATCCAGTGCTCCCAGCAAGCGCGTGGGCACCAGGTGCGAGGCACCCGGCTTCAGCCAGGGCTCGAGCGCCAGCTCCGAGGTATCGAGCTGCGGCAGGATCTCGCGGCGGAAGCGCGCCACCAGGGCGTCTTCCTGCCACTCGGGCCGGGTCGAAAGCGCGTGCAGCGCGGCCCGTGCTTCGGCACCTTCACCCACGCACTCGAACGGCTTGTGGTCGTGGTATTCGAGCAGTGCATCGAATGCCTCGGCCAGGTCGGGATCATCGAGCAGGTTGCGGCCAAAGATCTGCAACAGGCGCGGCTTGGGCATGAACGGTGCCAGCGCCAGGAACACGAAATGGCACTTGGGGCACTGCCCGCACCAGCGATCCGCCGGCTTGGGGCCGAGGATGCGGAAGTTGCGGTTGCAGCTGGAGAACACGTTGAAGTAATCACCGCCCAGCCGCGCGAACGCGCTGGTCACGGCCAGCTCGGACCACGGCCGCAGCAGCGAGCAATAGTCCAGGTCGGCGGCCACGTGCGAGTGCACGTAATCGTGGAAGGTCTTCTCGAAACCGAAGCCCTTGCTCCACTGGTGGTTCACTTCCTGGCCTTCGTATTCCAGCGTGGCCACCGAGGCGGAGCGCTCGTTGGCGAACACGATGGAATCGTAGCCGTAGAGCACCGCCGCCACCACGAGGATGGCCGAGTTGATGGCGGTTACGGGGATGTGCCCGTTCCACGCGCCAAGGCGGTTCAGTTCGAACAGGCCAGGGGCCAGCTCGCGGGAAATATTCAGCGTGGAGAGGCCCGTGCGTGCGGCGCACTCGGCGATGAGCGGTGAATTACCGACCCAGGCCGCGGTGGCATCGGCGCCGATCGATTTCACCGCCTCGACCGCCACGACCGAATCCTTGCCACCACCGATCGGCAACAGCGAGCGCCTGGGCAGGCCGATGGCCGGTGCCGACGCGGGGGCCGCGCCGTTATGCGGGAAACGAATGCGGCTGCGCAGATCGAGCCGGTTGCGGTACGCGAACTCGGCCAGGCCATGCAGGTAAAGCGCGTCGAACATCGACGCGCCCTCCTCATCCAGCGGCTCACCTTCCACCACGATGGAAGGCGGGATGCCGGCCTTGTAGTAGCTGACGCCGGCCACCAGGTGGAGCAAGCGCAACGCCGCCGCGAAGGCCGCCTCGCGCCCCGCCGGCACCGCCGGCGCGCCCGGGAAGGTGATCCGCTCCACCAGTTCCTGGCCATCATCGAACGCATAGGCCAGCTCGGCCACGCCATCGGCATAGCCATGGCGGACAAAGCGGAAGCGCTGGCTTTCGCGCGGATCGGCTAGCACGGTGGTCACGGCAGAAGCACCTCGTCGGCCGCATCGCGCAGGTTGTAGCGCGATGCCATCACAGCGCCGTAGGCGCCTCCCTGTGCAATAAGTATCACGTCATCCTCGAACGATTCGGGCAAGCGCCTGTCAGAACCAAGGATATCGCCTGATTCGCAGATCGGGCCCACCACCTGGTACATCGTGGTGGCGGTTTCGCCGAAACGGGACAGGTTGGCGATCTCGTGCCACGCATCGTACAGGGCCGGGCGGATCAGGCTGTTCATGCCGGTATCCAGGCCCAGGTAGCGGATGTTGCTGCCCTTCTCCTTTTCCTGCGTGACCCTGGCCAGCAGCACGCCGGCATCGGCCACGAGGAAACGGCCGGGCTCCATCCATACCTGGAACTGCGGGTACGCCTGGCGCACGGACATCAGCACGCGATCCAGCGCCACCATATCCAGCGCGGTTTCGCCGGGGTGCGACGGCACGCCCAGTCCGCCACCAATGTTCAGCACGGTGATGGTGCCGATGCGCTCGGCCAGTGCCGCGAGCTGCGAGTACACCTCGCCCCAGTGCGCGGCATCGAGGATGCCGGAGCCAAGGTGGGCATGCAGGCCGATCACCCGCGCACCGGCATCGTCGGCCAGGCGCAGGAAGCGATCGACCTGCTCGATGGGGACGCCAAACTTGCTACCGGTACCGCCGGTCTTCACCTTCTGGTGGTGGCCCAGCCCGCGGCCCAGGTCCACGCGCAACACGATGTCGCGGCCCTGGAACAGATCACCCCAGTGCTCGATCGGGTGCAAGGCATCGATCGTGATGGTGGCACGGGTTTCCAGCGCGGTTTCGAAATCGCGGCGCGCGGCGAAGTTGGGCGTGAACAGCAGCGGCGCGCTTTCCGGCACCACGGCAGACACCGCCTCGAGTTCACCCGGCGACACGCACTCGAAAGCGAACCCTTCTTCCGCAAGCACCTTGAGGATGCCCGGGTGCGTGTTCGCCTTCACGGCGTAGTGCGCCCGGTCCACCGCCTGCAGCGATTTCACCTTGCGGGCTTGTGCGCGCACGGTGGGCAGGTGGTAGGCATAGCGGGGCGTCCGCTCCTGTGCCAGCTGCAACAGGCGCGGGCGTTCGCCCTGCCACCATGCCGCGGCGGGCAACGGCGCTTCGCCGCTGCCGTAAAGCGATTGCCACGCAGGGCCGAATACCACGCTGTCATCGGTGCGCAGCGCGCCCGCACCGATCAGCAATTCGTGCAGGCGCGGCAGCATCTCATCCACCACATCCTCGTCCACCACGAAGGTGAGGTTGAGGTTGTTCGACGACTGCGAGATGAGGTGCACGCGCAGCTGGCCAAACTCCGCCAGCACGCCCGAAAGCTTGTGCAGCATGGAGCGCATGCCACGGCCGACCATCGTGATGGCCGCGCACGGCGCAATCACCTTCACCCGGCACACGCGGGCCAGGTCGGCGGCGAGCGCGGCGATAGCGTCGGAATCGAGCAGGTTTTCCGTGGGATCGAGCGATACGGTGACGTTGGTTTCCGCCGAACCGATCAGGTCCACCGACAGGCCGTGGCGTTTGAAGGCATCGAACACATCGGCGAGGAAGCCGACCTGCTGCCACATGCCGACGGATTCCATCGAGATGAGGGTGATGCCCTTGCGTGCGCTGATCGCCTTGATGCTCGGTGCGTGCTCGCGCACCTCCGGGCCAATCACGGTGCCTTCCAGCTCGGGACGGTTGGTGTCCTTCACCAGCAGCGGCACGCGCGGCTCACGCAGTGGCGACAGGCAGCGCGGGTGCAGCACCTTAGCGCCCGTGGAAGCGATTTCCTGGGCTTCTTCGTAGTCCAGCCGCTGCAGCAACCGCGCGCCGGCGACCTGGCGCGGGTTCGCGCTGAACATGCCAGCGACGTCGGTCCAGATCTCCACGCGCGCCGCAGCCAGCAGCGCGCCGAAGTACGCCGCGGACGTATCCGAGCCACCACGACCCAGCAGCACGGTGCGGCCTTCCTCATCGCGGGCAATGAAGCCCTGCGTGATGAAGACATCGCCGCGCGCCGCCAGGGTGGCCGAAAGCACCGGATCCGGATGCGGCTCGACCATGGCCGAGAGCAGACGGGTGCGCTCATTCTGATTCGGCAGGGCCACCGCGTTCAGGCACTCGCGCGCATCCAGCCATGCCGTGGGCAGGCCATTGGCACTGAGGAATGCCGCGCCCAGCGCGCTGGACATCAGCTCGCCGTGCGCCTGTACGGCGGCCTGCCAGGCCAGTTCGCCGAGTTCGGCCGGCCCGGTACCCGCCAGGCCGGCCAGGTCGGCCAGCCGTGCGCCGAGGGTCTCCGGCAGCGCAAGCGACATCTCCCCGAGCAGGGCGTGGTGGCGATCGGCCAGTGCGGAGGCCGCGTCCGAGCGGCGTTTGGGTTCCGTGTGCGTGCAAAGCTGTTTCAGGCCATCCGTAATGCCGGACAGGGCCGAGACCACGATCAGCACGCGCGCGCCTTCGGCGCGGCGGCTGGCGGCCAGCTCGAGGATATTGCGCCAGCGTGCGGCGGTGGCAACGGAGGTGCCGCCGAACTTCATGACGATCCAGGGCGCGTTGGCGGGCAACGGCGCGTTTGCGTTTTCGCTCACGGTTCTCTTTTTGCGGTGGTTGGGGAAAGAGTGGGTAGCGGGGGCCACCAAGGCCCCCGGCACATCCCCCGGAGTGTTGCGCCGCAACGAGAAAAAGGCAACGTGGCCCCGGACCTACGAAGCGCCATCCGCGCGGCTGCGTCCTCGTCGAAACCACCGAAGCGGCGCCCGTAGGAGCGCGCTTGCGCGCGAAAAGCCGACGAAGCGGCGACGAGGCACCTCCCCGGCCCACCTCAACCCCTTCACATACGTCCCCACCCACGCCATCCTCTCGCTTTCCCCCTGCAAAAGCGCCGCCCATGGATTCCCCCGGATACGCCCGCCGCATCAATCTCATGGACGCTGCGCTCATCGTCGTCGGCGGCATCATCGGCGGCGGTATTTTCCTGAATCCGGGCATCGCCGCGCAGCGCACGAGTTCCGGTTGGGTGCTGCTCGGGCTGTGGGTGGCGGGTGGCCTGCTCACCCTCGTCGGGTGCCTTTGCTACGCGGAACTCGGCGCGCGCCGCCCGCAGGCTGGTGGCAGCTACGTGTACCTGCGCGAGGCCTTCGGCAAGCTCGCCGGGTTCCTGTTCGGCTGGACCATGCTGCTGGTGATTTACAGCGGCAGCAGCGCGGCCGTCGCCACGATCTTCGGCAGCTACGCCACCTCGGTGTTCGGGCTCTCTCCCACGCTTGTGAAGCCGCTGGCGGTGGGCGCCCTGGTGTTCGTCACGGGCATCAACCTGTTTGGCATCCGCCTTGGGGCGCAGGTGCAGAACGTCTTCGCCATCCTCAAGCTCGCCGCCATCGCCGTGCTGGTCATCACCGGCCTGGCCTTCGCCGGTGCGGGTACCAGCCAGGCCATGGTCGCCAGCCCCACCGCCGTCACCGGTGGGCTCGCGGGTGCCCTGCTGCCGGTGCTGTTCGCCTTTTCCGGCTTCAGCTACCTCAACAACCTGGCCGGTGAAGTGCGCGATCCGCAGCGCACGCTGCCGCGGGCACTCGTGCTGGGCATGCTCATCGTCATTGCCGCCTATGTGCTCACCAACTACGCCTACCTGGCGGTGCTGGGCCACGATGGGCTGGCCGCAAGCCAGGCCCCCGCCGCCGATGTCATGAGCCGGGTGTTCGGTGCCGCCGGGGCGAAACTCATCGCCATCGGCATCGCTATTTCCACCCTGGGCTTCTGCAACATCACCCTCGTGGCGGGCGCCCGCGTGCTCCAGGTCATGGGCGAGGATGGCCTGTTTTTCGCCAGCGTGGCGCGCCTGCACCCCACGCACCGTACGCCGAACATCGCCCTTGCCGCGCTCTCCGCCTGGGCCATCGTGCTGGTGCTGGTGGCCAATTACGGCCAGCTGCTGGATTTCGCCGCCTTTGGCGACTGGGCGGCGTATGCCGTCACCATCGCCACGTTGTTCTGGTACCGGCGCCATGTGAAGGAGCGCCCCAGCTTTGTGACCCCGGCTTACCCGCTGCTCCCGCTGCTGTTCCTGGCCACGGTCATCGGCGTTGTCATCGCGTACTCGTGGTCCAAGCCGCTGAGTGCCGCCGTGGTCTGCGCCGTGGTGGTCGCTGGCTTGCCTGTGTATGCGATCTGGCAACGCCTGTTCAGTAAAGTGGCTCGCTGAACGAAGGCCCGGATGCCACAATGGCCCGGTTCAGCTGAGGAAAGCAGATGGCACAGCAAGGCCCGACGTCTCCCGTACCCGTACCCACCCCGCAAGGCGCCACCGATGTGCCGCCCAAGCCCGTACGCGAAGGCATCGACCTGATCGTCAACGATGAGCGCTTCCGCCACACCGGCGACAAGGCCATGCCGTTGCTGTGGTACCTGCGCGATGTGCTGCGCCTCACCGGCGCCAAGTACGGTTGCGACCAGGGCAATTGCGGCTTCTGCACGGTCATTGTCGATGGCAAGGCCGTGGCCAGCTGCCAGACGAAAATGGAAGGCATGTCGGGCAAGCGCGTGACCACGGTGGAAGGCCTGTCCGGCAAGGACGGCAGCCTGCACCCCGTGCAGCAGGCCTGGATCGACGAGGACGCGATCATGTGCGGCTTCTGCCAGCCGGGCCAGATCATGGCGGCGGTGGATCTGCTCAACCACCAGAAGAATCCCTCCGACGCCGATATCGACAAGATCGGCAACCTGTGCCGTTGTGGCAGCTATGGCCGGATCAGGAAAGCCATCAAGCGCGCCGCGGGCACCATGAAGGACAAGAAGGCATGAGTGGCGAGATCCGCCTTTCGCGCCGCCGCTTCCTGCAGTACGCCGCGGGTGCGGCGGGCGCCCTGGTCATTGGCATCGGCACCGCGGAAGCGGCGCAGCGCCCGGTGCCGGTCAGCTTGCTCGGCGATGCCTGGTCACAGGTAGGCCCGTACCTGCGCGTCGCGCAGGATGGCCGCATTTTTATTGGCGTGCGCGATCCGGATAACGGCGAAGGCACGGCCACCTCACTCGCGCGGATTATCGCCGAGGAGCTGGATGCCGACTGGGGCAACGTCGTCGTGGAGTCCCTCGGGCTCGGCGTCGAACCCGGTAACGGCGAACCGAAATTCACCTACGGCCGCCAGCGCAGCGGCGACGCCACCAGCATTCCGGCCGCATGGGCCGATCTGCGCCAGGCAGGCGCCCTCGCCCGCTGGCTCCTGCTGCAGGCGGCTGCGCGCCGTCTTGGCGTGCCCGCCGAACAGCTGCGCGGCGAATCCGGCGTGGCGGTAGCCGCGGATGGCCGCCGCATCGCTTATGGCGACCTGGCGACGGCCGCGGCGGGCCTTGATCCGCCCACCAGCCCGCCGCCGCTCAAGTCGGCCGATCGCTACAAGCTCATCGGCCAGGCCGCCGGCGATGTGGATGCCCGCGCCGTCGTGACCGGTACGCTGCGCTACGCCGGCGACGACAACATCGGCGACCCCGTGGTGGCCGTTCTCGCCCGTTGTCCGTACCCGGGCGGGTCGCTCGATACCGCCGACCGCGATGCCGCAGGCAAGGTGGCCGGCGTGTATGCCGTCGTCGATATCACCCCCGAACAGGGCCAGATCGCTGGCATGGCCGCGCAGACCCCCGCGCTGGCCGTGATCGCTGCCGATACGTGGTCTGCGCTGAAGGGCCGTGAGGCGCTCAAGGCCACCTGGAAGCCGGGTCAGGCCATCGAGCCCGGCAGTGGCGATCTCGAGAAAAAAGCCCTCGAGCTCTTCGACAACGATGCCGACGCGACGAGCACCGTGCGTAACGACGGCGATATCGCCGCAGCGCGGAAGAAGGCCGCGCGCGCACTCGAGGCCACGTACGTACAGCCCTGGGTGGCCCATGCCACGGCGGAGACGCCGAACTGCCTGGTAAGGCTCGATCCAGACACGAGCATCACCATCATTGCTGCCTCGCAGTCGCCGCGGCAGGCATACACCGTGGTGCAGCGGATGACGGGCTTCCGCCCGGACCAGATCGATATCCGCGTCCCACGGGGTGGCGGCGGTTTTGGCCGGCGCCTGGAGCAGGATTACATCGCCGAGGCCGTGGCCATCGCCCTGGCGAAAAAACCGAAGGACATCCAGAACCGCGCGGTGCGCGTCCTCTGGACCCGCGACGACGACCTTGCCCGCGACTACTACCGTCCATTCGCCGTGCACCGGCTCAATGCCTCGCTGGACCGCAAGAAAGCCATTGTGGGCTGGCACCAGCGCATGGCCAGCCCATCGGCCCTCGCCGGCCGCTCCACGCCAGCGGACCGCCTGTGGCAATCGGAACTGGCGGCGGATGCCCTGCCCGCCGGTCTCGTACCCAACTTCCGCAGCGATTACTTCGCACTGGATTCGCAGCTTGCTCGTGGCGAGTGGCGTGGCTCGCCCCACGTCACGCCCACGTTCGCCAGCGAAAGCTTCATCGATGAACTCGCGCACGCGGTAAATGCCAATCCTCTCGATTTCCGCCTGCAGCTGCTTGGCGATGCGCGCCAGCTGCCGTACAACGGCCGCGGCGGCCCTATCGATACCGCCCGCATGGCCAATGTACTGAAGCTGGCCGCCGACAAGCTCGACTGGAGCCGCTGGCTGCGCAGCGAGAATGGCCTGGGCATTGCGTGCGGCTACGTGTTCGGCGCCTATGTGGCGCACGCTATCGAGGTATCGCCCGCCGCCGATGGCATCGATATCCAGCGCGTGGTCTGCGTGGCGGACGTGGGCCGTGCCATCAACCCGCTGGGCCTTGCCGCGCAGCTCGAGGGCGCCACCATCGATGCGCTTTCCACCGCCCTCAACCTCGCCATCACGGTGAAGGACGGTAAGGTGCAGCAGACCGGCTTCAAGGATTACCCCATCGCGCCCACCCAGCCGATGCCGTACGAGGTGGAAACGGTGATCGTGCCGTCCACCGCGGAGCCCACGGGCGCCAGCGTCATCGGCGTGCCTTCGGCGGCACCGGCCCTGGCCAACGCCGTGTTCCGGGCCACCGCGGTACGCGTGCGCAGGTTGCCCCTGCTGCGCGAACTGGCCCGCCTGCGCTAAACCCCATCACGGCTTTTCGAGGTACCGCATGTCCATCGCATCGTTCACCTCGGAAGCCGCGCCGCGGCGCACCGACGCCGACCTCATCGCCGGTAACAAACGCTTCTACGACGCACTGTGGTCGGATGCGCAGCTGTGCGCGCCGGAGCGCTTCAATACCTGGCCGCTGGTGGCCGAACTGGCCGCCAGCGCCACGCGACGGCTGGAAGTCGCCCCCGGCCTGCGTCCGCGCCTGCCGCTGGCGGATACCCAGTTCGTCGACCTGTCACGCCCGGCCCTGGCCGAGTTGCGCCGGCACGGCGCCCGGGTAGCGAACGCCATGATCGGCGCCCTCCCGTTCGCCGATGGCACCTTCGATTTCGTCTGCGCCTTCGACATCCTGGAGCACGTGGTCGATGACGAGGGTGCCCTGGGCGAGCTCGCCCGCGTCGCCGCGCCCGGCGCGAGCCTGCTGCTATCCACGCCGCTCCACCCCGAGGCGTGGACGGCCTTTGACGATTTCGTGGGGCACTACCGCCGATACGAGCCCGAAGGCATCCGCGCACTGCTGGCCCGCCACGGGTTCTCGATCGAGCGCAGCGCGGTTTACGGCATGCAGCCCAAATCCTCGAAGCTGCTGGACCTGGGTCAATGGTTCCTGACTCACCAGCGGGCCCGCGCCATGTGGTGGTACAACCGCGTGTTCATGCCGCTGGGCATGCGTTTCCAGAAGCCGCTGGACTTCAAAGCCGGCTTCGATCCCGCCCCTGGCGTGGACGAAGTCCTGCTGGTCTGCCGCAAGGCAGGGGTTTAAATCGAGCAAAAACAGGGGCTTTACACATGGCGCGGCGCAACTGGTTATGATGCGCCACCCTCCCCGTCCCCGGATTGAAGCGGCATGCTCTATTTGATGCACGAATGGCAGCGCTCCATGCTCAGCCCGCTGTCGTACTGGGCTGAAGCAGGCGCCAAGATGTTTGGCGACCTGGCCAGCCCATTTGCCCGCATGCCGGGCGCCGACCGCGCCGCGGCGGGTTACGAACTGATGTACCGCCTGGGTAAGGCGTACGAGAAGCCCGAGTTCGATATCCACAGCGTGCACGCGCATGGCCACGACGTGGCTATCGTGGAGCAGGTGGCCATGAGCAAGCCGTTCTGCACCCTGAAGCGCTTCAAGCGTTTCTCGGATGACCAGGCCACCGTGGACAAGATGAAGCACGACCCGGCGGTGCTCGTTGTCGCCCCGCTTTCCGGCCACCACAGCACCCTGCTGCGCGATACCGTGCGCACGCTGCTGCGCGATCACAAGGTGTACATCACCGACTGGGTGGATGCGCGCATGATCCCGGTGCGGGAAGGCTCGTTCTCCCTGGCCGACTACGTCTCGTACATCGAAGAATTCATCCGCCATGTGGGCGTGCACCGTGCGCACGTTGTGTCCGTGTGCCAGCCCACCGTGCCCGTGCTCGCGGCCGTGTCGCTCATGGCGGCGCGCGGCGAAGCGACCCCGGCCACGCTCACGCTCATGGGCGGCCCGATCGATACGCGCAAGAGCCCCACCAGCGTCGATAACCTGGCCACCACGCGGCCGCTATCGTGGTTCCGCAACCAGCTGATCCACAAGGTGCCCTACCAGTACCCCGGCGCAGGTCGCGACGTGTACCCGGGTTTCCTGCAGCACGCCGGGTTCCTCGCCATGAACCCCAGCCGCCATGTCATGTCGCACTGGGATTTCTACGAGAACCTGCGCAAGGGTGACCTGGATGATGCCGAGGCGCACCGCAAGTTCTACGACGAATACAACGCGGTGCTAGACATGCCTGCCGAGTATTACCTCGATACGATCGAAACCGTGTTCCAGGAGCACCGCCTGCCGAAGGGCACGTGGGAAGTGCACGGCGAGCTGGTGCAGCCGGCGAAGATCAAGGACACCGCCCTGCTCACCATCGAAGGCGAGCTCGACGATATCTCCGGCCTTGGCCAGACCGAAGCCGCGCACGGCCTGTGCAAGGGCATCGCCAAGAAGCGCAAGAAGCACATCACCGTGAAAGGCGCTGGCCACTACGGCATCTTCAGCGGCCGCCGCTGGCGTGACGTGGTCTACCCCGACGTGCGCGAGTTCATCCGCACGTTCGACAAGGGCAACAGCAACACCGGTGAGAAAGGCACGCGCAAGGCCTGATATAGCCATGTAGGAGCGCGCTCCTACAGAAGCAGCCAGGCTACGGCACCCATCACCAGGAAGAAGGGCACGGACCATAGGTGGAAGGTGCCCCACGCGTTCTTCTCGCCCAGCAGGCGGAGCGCGATCAGGTTCGCCAGCGACCCCAGGATGAAGCCGAACCCGCCGATGTTCACGCCCCAGGCGAGCGTGCGCCAATCGTGCGAGTACTCCGCCAGCAGGATCGCCGCCGGCACATTGCTCACCACCTGCGAGGCCAGTGCGCCGGTCGCGAACAGGTGGTGCGGCTGGTGCAGGTCGAGCGCCCCCAGCCAGCCTTTCACGGCACCCAGGCCAGCCAGCATGCGCAGGTCGATGAACATGAGCACGAAGGTGAGCAGCAGGCCCCAGTCGATGGCGGCCAGGATCTTCGGCCGGAATACCGCGAACACGACCAGCACCCCGGCCAGGCCCCAGGCTGCGTGGTGCGCATCGGCCAGGAACAGGAACGGCACATAGAGCGCGGCCGCCACGCTGAGCATGCGGCGGTCCAGGCCATTCTCGACGTGCTCGTGCACTTCCAGACGTGTTGCTGGGAACGCCACAGCGGTCAGCGCCAGCAAGAGCACCATGGCGATGGCGACGATGGGCAGCATGGCCCAGACGAACCCGCCAAACCCGATACCCCACTGCTGCCACAGGAAGAGGTTCTGCGGATTGCCGATCGGCGTGAGCATGGAGCCGGCATTGACGGCCAGCGCTTCGAACACGACCAGGCGCGTGGCGGGCATGCGTGCGATACGGCAAATGCTCAACGTGAGCGGCACCATGACGAACAACGACACATCGTTGGTCAGCAGCATGGATAGGAAGGCGGTGCCCGCGACGAGGCCCAGTGCGGCTACGCGCCGGGTCGACGTGCGATCGATCAACCAGCGCCCTGCGTGCGCCAGTGCCCCGCTCTCCTCCACCGCCTTGGTGAGTATGAGCAGGCCGGTGAGCGCCGCGATCGTCGGCCAATCGACAAGCGACGGCCAGGTGGCCACGCGCGACGGCATGGTCAACGCGAAGAGCAGTGCCACGCCGAGCAACACGAGGAAAAAGACGTCACGGCGCAGATTGCGCAGCGACTCGGGGAACCAGCTCATCAAGGGTGATCCAACGTCAGGTCACCGGATCATATCGGTTCCCTATGTGTTGAACCTGTAGGAGCGCGCTGGCGCGCGATCAGGCCTTGCGGGAAGACCCTATCGTGCGCCAGCGCGCTCCTGCACAGAGCGGGCGTTAGTCGAACTTCTTGGGCAGGTCGACTTTGCCGGTTACGCCCTTGTGGTCCACATCGCCGCTGCCCGCGGTGCGCACGGTGAGGTTGCCCTTCACGCCGTCCACATCGAGATCACCCGAACCGATGGTGCCGACATCCACGTTGCCGCTGATGTCGCGCAGCTTGGCATCGCCCGAGCCGACCGTACCGATGGTGACGCCGCCCGTGACGTTACGTGCGGTGAGGTCGCCCGAACCGACGCTGTCGATCTTCACCGGGCCGGTGTTGGCGAGCTTGACGTCACCGGAGCCGACGTTTGCGGTGACACCGCCCTTCACGCCATCGACATCCAGGTCGCCCGAACCGGCCGAAGCCTCAAGCGAGGCGACGTTGCGCACATCGGCATCACCCGAACCCACATCGACCTTGATCGGCAGGTTACCGGGCACGCTGGCGTTCACCTTCAGGTAGCTGTAGCTGCTGCCGAAGATGTGCCATCCACCTTTGTGGGTGTCCTTCAGCTCCACGACGAGCGTGCTGCCGTTCTTCGATTGTTCGACCACCAGGCTATCGGCCATTTCCTGGGTCGAGGCACAGGCGCGGCCATGCACACCGGGCTTGCCGCCCGCGGCGCCGTCGATCTTCAGGTCATGCGAATTCGTGACGAATTCGATGGTTTGCACCCCAGCCAGGTCCAGATCCAGGTTGCGGTCCGCGTGGAACTTGCACTGGGGTTCGTCCGCTGCCATGGCGGCAGCGGGCGCAAGCAGCAGCGCGGCAAACATGAGGTGACGCATGGGTAGTGCCCTCCGGTGGTAGTGCGGTATGCCGGTCATTGATGCCGCCCGGGCGCATAAGGTTGCAGTTCGTGTTTTCACACGAAACTGAGCGGACGGCAACGAGGCCGTCAACCGGGAGCCGCCAGCCACGTTTTTCCCCATGCAAGTCCAACCCGGAGAGACAACCTCATGCAACGCAAGACCCTGCTCGTCAGCGCCGCTTCCCTCCTCCTTGCCGGTTCGGCCGCCTTCGCTTACGCGCAGGACGCCGCCCCCAAGGCCTCCGCCGCCCCGGCGGCCAAGTCTGCCCAGCAGGGCCCGCAGCGTGATGGTGGCCCGAAGTGGGGCCACGGCGGCCCGCGCGGCGGCGACCATGGCGACCGTGGTGGTCGCGGCCATTGGGGCCACGGTCCCGAAGGCGGCGTCATCGGCGACCTGCGCGGCCTTGAGCGCCTGTACATCATGAGCGGCCGCCAGAAGGAACTGCCGGCGCTGTACAACGATGTGCTGGCCAAGTCGCAGAACCCGATGGTGCGCGACTACGCCTACCGTCACCTGGCCCGCGCGCAGATGGCACCGACCAATGTCGACGCTGCCATTGCCACGATGAAGAAGAGCCTGGACGAGAGCCTGGCCAACGACCAGAAGCGCCACCAGGAAATGGAAGCGTTCAAGGCCCGCATGGAACAGCGTGCGGCCGCGAAGAACACCGATTCGAAATAAGCCGGCGCCCAATAGAAAATGTAGGAGCGCGCTCGCGCGCGAAAAGCCAACGTAGCGGCGATGCCGTAAGCCCTGGCAACCATGAATCGCGCGCACGCGCGCTCCTACTGTTTTTCTTGTTGCTTCACGCGGCGCCAGAGGGCTTCCTGCTCTTCAAGCGAGTATGAGGACAGCGTACGTCCTTCGCTCTGCGCCAGCGCTTCCATACCGCGAAAGCGTCGCTCGAATTTCTGGTTCGCACCACGCAATGCACGCGATACATCCACCTTCGCATGGCGTGCCACGTTCGCGGCCACGAACAGCACATCGCCGATCTCATCGGCCAGGCGCTCTTCATCCGCGCCGTTCTCGAATTCGTGGCGCACCTCGTCGAGTTCTTCGGCGAGCTTATCCAACACCGGGCGGTGATCAGGCCAGTCGAAACCGGTGTTCGCCGCACGTTTCTGCAGCTTGATCGCGCGCTGCCACTCCGGCAGGCCACGCGAGATACCGGCGAGCGCACTGTGGTCCTCACCACCTTTCGCTGCACGCTCTTCCGCCTTCAACCGGTCCCAGTCGCGCGAGCGCGCCGAATCACTTTCGTGTGTGACATCGCCGAACACATGCGGATGACGGCGCTGCATCTTGTCGCAGATCGCCTGCACCACGTCGCCAAAAGCGAACTCACCCGCTTCTTCGGCCATGCGCGAATGAAACACAACCTGTAACAAAAGATCGCCGAGTTCGTCGCGCAGGTCGTGCATGTCGCGGCGATCGATCGCGTCGGCTACTTCGTAGGCTTCTTCAATCGTATAAGGCGCGATCGTTGCGAAGGTTTGCTTCACATCCCACGGACAACCGTTTTCCGGATCGCGCAGGCGCGCCATGATCGCGATGAGGTCGTCAATGGGTCGTGGCATGCGTCAGTGGTCCGGGTCGATAAGCCGTGCGGCCCAGTCGATGCTGGTATCGCCGCAGGCAATGAATTCGGGATTGATCAGCGAATCGCGCGTGTTGTAGCGGAACGGGCGGCCGGCCAGGTCGAGCACGGCGCCGCCGGCTTCTTCAAGCACGCACTGTGCGGCGGCCGTATCCCATTCGGAGGTGGCGCCCAGGCGCAGGTACACATCGGCGTCGCCGCGGGCGATCACGCAGAATTTCAGCGAGGAGCCCAACGCGAAGGTCTCGTGCTCGCCCAGGCGATCAAGCAGGCTCGATGCGCGAACGCCGGCATGCGAGCGACTGCCCGTGACACGGAGCAGGCCTTGGGCACGCCGGGTGCCGATCGCCTCGCGCGGTGCGCCCACGCCTTGCTGGCGCCACGCGCCCTGCCCCTGCGCCGCGGCGTACAGGTCGCCTGTGACGGGCGCCAACACGACGCCCAGGACACTGCGGTGATCCTCGATCAGCGCGATGTTCACCGTGAACTCGCCATTGCGCTTGATGAACTCACGCGTGCCATCCAGCGGATCCACCAGCCAGTAGCGCCGCCAGGTGCGCCGCTCGGACCAGGGCGCGGCAAGCGCTTCTTCGGAGATCACCGGAATGCCCGGTGCGATGTCCTGCAAGCGGTGCGCGATCACGGCCTGTGCGGCGAGGTCTGCCGTGGTGACCGGCGAGGCGTCGGCCTTCTGGATGACTTCGAAATCATGCGCGTAAATGGTGAGGATGGCGTCGCCCGCTTCACGCGCAATCGCGGCCACCTCATCCAGGCACGCCTTGGGCTGAAACGCGCTCATGCGGGCTGGTAACGGCCAGCGAGATACTCGCGGGCCATGAACAGGGCAGCGATGGAACGCCCTTCGGTCACATCATCGCGGGCGAGCAGCTCGTGCAGCTTATCCATGCGCCACGGCACCACCTCGAGCTCCTCCGGTTCATCACCCTGCAGGCGCTCCGGGTACAGATCCTCGGCCAGCACCACGTGGGCCAGGTGGGTCATGTACGACGGGGAGAGCGAAAGCGTGCCGAGGATCTTCAGCTTGCGCGCGCCATAACCCACTTCTTCCTTCAGCTCGCGGTTGGCGCCCTGCTCCGTGGTCTCGTCGCGATCCAGGCGACCCTTCGGCACGCCCAGTTCGTAGCGATCCACGCCCACGCCGTACTCGCGCACGAGCAGCACAGTATCCGGATCGCGCATGGCGACGATCAGTACGGCACCGAACCCGCTGCCCTTCAGGCGCTCGTAGGTACGGCGCTCACCGTTGGAGAATTCCAGGTCCACCTGCTCCGCCTTGCGGAGGGGGCTATCGGGCGCGTCGCGCGTGGCGAGGATCGTGGGGCGCTTGTTCATCGGGCCATTGTAGCGCCGTGGAGCCGGGCCAGCGCCGCGGCGTGGATCGCGGGGGTGCCGGCGAGGACGCTACGGCTCTCCAGGTTGAGCGGGCCACCATCGAGCTGGGTGAACACGCCACCGGCCTCGCGCACGATCACGGCCAGCGCGGCGATATCGAGGATATTCACATCCGATTCGATCACCAGATCGACACCGCCGCGCGCCAGCAGGTGATAGTGGCAGAAGTCGCCATAACCACGAATGCGGTTGCTCTCGCGGATCAGTTCGCCAAGCACGCCCCAGCGCGCATCCGTGGTGAGCGTCTTGACGTTGCCGGTCGAAATCACCGCCGGCGCAAGGGCCGCGGTATCGGCCACGTGCACGCGCTCGCCATCGAGGTACGCACCGCGGCCCTTTACCGCCCACATGCGCTCGCCGTAAACCGGCGCGGACGAGACGCCCAGCACGAGTTCACCACGGTGCATGAGGGCGATCTCGGTGGCGAAGAACGGCGTGCGGCGCACGAAGCTTTTGGTGCCATCCAACGGATCCACCAGCCACAACCACTCACGGGTCGTGTCGTCGGCGCCGTATTCCTCGCCATAGATACCGGCCTCGGGCAACGCACGCGCCAGGATCTCGCGAATGGCCAGTTCGCTTTCGCGATCGGCCACGGTCACGGGCGTGTCGTCGCCCTTGGTCACCACATCTACGCCGTTGCGCCAGTAGTGCAGGATGATCTCGGCGGCGGCGCCCGCGGCATCACGGGCGGCGGCCAGGGCTTTATCGAGCGTATCGGTCATGGTGAAACTGCCGGTGCGAGCCCGGCCTTGCGGGCCAGGGAAACAGAACCGTCCGGCCGCACAGGGCCGAAACGGGCGATAAGGTGGGTGAGCGCCGTATCGCGGATACGCGGTACCAGCGCACCTTCAAGGCGCCACCCCAATGGCGAAGCCGCGATGCGGGCATCGACGGCGAGCGATCCATCGCCATCATCGGCCAGTGTGGCACGCAGCACGCCGGCATCCGAATGGGCCTTGAACGCGAGGCCGCCCAGCATGACGTGGCCTTCGGGCGTTTTTACCGCGGCGCCGCGCCAGTTCACGTCGGCATCGAGCGCGACAGGCCAGTTGCCCTGCAGGTCAGCCTGGGGAACCTTGCCCTCCACGACGCCCACGGGGACCAGCTCACGCGGCAGGCCAGGGCCCGTCAGGGCGGCGGCATCCAGGCGAAACGCCACGTCGCGCCATTGCACGTGGTCGGCCTCGGTCCGTTCCATATGGCCATCGAAACGGCCGGCACGGCCATCCAGGTGAATATCCAGGTGGGTGCGGCCCAGGATCACGTCTCGACCAAGGCGCCAGGTCACGGCGCCCAGCTCGAGGCCCTCGCGGGTCATGACGCGCCCTGCCCGGCCATCCCAGACCGTGCCCGAAAGGTCATCGAGGACCAGACCGCGGGCACGCTGTGCCACGAACGGCACGGCCACGCTGGCGGGCAGGAACCAGTAGAAGACGCCGGCAGCAAGCGCCAGCACAAGGACAAGCAGGCCGATCCGGCGAAACCACTTCAATCCATCACCTCTTGGCAAAGCTTGAGGACGGAGGGCGCCGGGGCGATCATGGGCAGATGACTGATGCCCTTTTCGCCGCCCAGGCGGCCGATGCGCTGGTAGCGCGCGACCTTTCCGTCCTCTGGCACCCGTGCACCCAGATGCACGACCACGAAACCCTGCCCATGGTACCCGTCACGCGCGGCGAAGGGGCATGGCTGGTCGGTGCGGACGGGCGCCGTTACCTCGATGCCGTGAGCTCGTGGTGGACCAACCTGTTCGGCCACGCCGAGCCGCGCATCGCCGGCGCCCTGAAAGATCAGCTGGACAAGCTGGAGCACGTGATCTTCGCCGGGTTTACGCATGAACCTGCGCTGGAGCTGGCCGAGGAACTGGTGCGGATCACCCCGCCGGGCCTTGAGCGCGTGTTCCTGGCTGATAACGGGTCGGCGGCGATCGAAGTGGCGCTGAAGATGAGCTTCCACTACTGGCTCAATCGCGGCCATGGGGAGAAGACCCGCTTCATCGCCCTGACCGGCAGTTACCACGGCGAAACGTTGGGCGCGCTCTCGGTCAGTGACGTAGCGCTCTACCGCAAAACGTACGCACCGCTGCTGCTCACGCCGGAGCTGGCCCCGTCGCCGGATACCTATGAAGGCGAGCCCGGCGAAACACCCACGGAGATCGCCACGCGCCGCCTGGGCGAGATGCGCGCGATCCTTGAGCGGCACGCCCACGAAACCTGTGCCGTCATCGTCGAGCCGCTGGTGCAATGCGCCGGCGGCATGCGCATGTATCACCCGTCGTACCTCACCGGCCTGCGCGCCCTGTGCGATGAATTCAACGTGCATTTCATCGCCGATGAAATCGCCGTCGGCTTTGGCCGTACCGGTACGTTGTTCGCGTGCGAGCAGGCGGGCATCTCACCGGACTTCATGTGCCTGTCCAAAGGCCTCACCGGCGGCTTCCTCCCGCTCTCGGCGGTGGTCACCACGCAGGAGGTGTACCAGGCGTTCTACGCCGAATACAGCGCCGGCAAGGCATTCCTGCACTCGCACAGCTATACCGGCAACCCGCTGGCCTGCCGCGCGGCCACCGCCACGCTGACGATCTTCCGCGATGATCCCGTGCTCGCACGCAACCGCGAACTCGCTGCGCACATGGCCGCCCGCATCGCGCCGCTGCGTGACCACCGGCATGTCGCCGACGTGCGCCAGACCGGCATGATCGCCGCGATCGAACTGGTGGCCGACAAAACCACGCGCACGCCGTTCGCCGCGCACGAACGGCGCGGCCTGCGCGTGTACCGGCATGGCCTGGAGAACGGCGCGCTGCTGCGCCCGCTCGGCAACATCGTGTATTTCATGCCGCCTTACGTCATCTGCGAGGAAGAAATCGACTTCATGGTCGATACGGCGATCGCGGGTATCGAAAAAGCGGTGGCCTAGATCCGGGAAAGGCCGACGGGAAGCTCGCCCAGGCGGGCCATCTCACCCTCGTCGAACATACCGGGATCCTGCAGGTAGGCCATCGCGAAATCGTGCGAGTCGGCGCCCCAGAACAGCTCGCCGTTGATGGCCAGCGTGGGCACGCCGAACAGCTTGTCCTGCATGGCCCACTCGAAGTTCGCCTGCAGGTCGGCCTTCACCGCAGGTGCCGAGAGCGCCTCGCGCAGGTCGGTAATGCCAAAGGAAGCCGCCAGCGGTGCCAGCGCCTCGGCGGTATCCGCCGCCCGTCCGTGCGCCCAGATCCATTCGTAGATCGCGCCGACCACGTCCACCGTGTTTCCCGCCGCCACGCAAAGGCGCAACGCCGGCAACGGGTTGAACGGGTGGCTAGGTGGAAAGCGCAGCGGCATGCCCAGCTGGCGGGCCCGCCACAGCGCGTAACGGTACGTAAACTCCCGCTTGCAGGGGATTTCTGCGGGGCCCAGGTGGTTCATCTGCTTGAGCAGCGCACCGAACAGCATGGGCCGCAGCGCCACCTCGCGGGTGGCCGCGAGCTCGCGGATCGCCGGCCACTGCAGCCAGCAGAAGGGCGACACGAAATCGAAATACCAGGCGATCGGCATGCATAGCTCCTTCGCAACACGGCGACGATAGCCGCCCGCGCAGCCCGGTACAATGGATGTTCCGTGACACAGGGCCCACCATGCGCACCATCCGAATCCATGTCGACCAGCCGCTGGCCACCGGCCAGGAACTCCTGCTGCCCGCCCAGGCGGGCGAGCACGTCGCGCGCGTCCTGCGCATGCAGGCGGGGGACCCGGTGGTGCTCTTTGCCGGCAATGCGGCCGTGGAATTCGATGCCACGCTGGCCAGCGTAGGCAAACGCGACGTCGTGGCACGGGTGGGCGAAGCGCGCACGCTGGAGAACGAATCGCCGCTCGAACTCACCCTGGCCCAGGGCGTGGCCCGTGGCGAGAAGATGGACCTGATCGTGCAGAAGGCCACGGAGTTGGGCATCGCCCGCATCGTGCCGATCATCACCGAGCGCTCGGAAGTGAAGCTGGACGCGGCGCGCGCGGAGAAGCGCCTGCTGCACTGGCGCGCCGTGGCGGCCAGTGCATGTGAGCAATCGGGCCGCGCCGTCGTCCCGCTGATCGAACCGGCGGCGCCACTCAACGCGTGGCTGGGGTCTCTGGGTGAAGGTGGCCCCATGCGGCTGGCGTTGTTGCCCGAGGGTGACAAGCGTCCCGGCGAGCTGGCACTGAACGGCGCAGCGGTCCTCGCGATCGGCCCGGAAGGAGGCTTCGGCGAACGCGACCGCGCTGCACTGGCCGGCGCAGCGTTCAACGGTCTGAAGCTGGGACCGCGCATCCTGCGCACCGAAACCGCGGGTCTGGCGGCGATTGCGATGCTACAGGCCTTGTACGGCGACGTCTAAGTCGCCGCTCGGTCGTCATCGACGATGATGACGCCAGCGCCGTCGTTATTTTTGCTTCGCGTTCATTGCGTCGAGGTGCGCCTGGGTTTGGGCCAGCGTGGGAAGGCCCATCGCCTCGCGTTGCGCTTCCGTCACCGCATTCGGATCCGTCGATGCCATAGCCCACTTTCCAGTCGTCTTGTCCCGGCTGAACTGGGTTCCATACCACTGCGGCTTCCCAGCCTTTACCAGGATGCGGTCCCAAGCCTGCGCCGTGAGCACGCGCGCGTCTGCATTGGTGGGATCGAGGCGTGATGCTGTCGTCGCCAATGCAAATGCCAGCTGCGTGTCTTCCACGGCCTCGCCGTGCTGGAAAATCAGCGCGGCGTTGACGTAGTCAGACGCCGTCCGTATCTCGCCGGCGCGAAGCAAGCCCATCACTTTTTCCCGTCGCCCAGCGTCCCGCTGCGCGACGACTGCCCAGTCGATGGAGCCCGATCCCGGCGCCCGGTCGGCCTGGTCGGCGGCTTCGAGTTGGGCAAGTGTGGCATTGGGCGCGATCGTCGCGGCAAGTGCGGTGCATGGCGAAGCCATGCATGCGAGCGAGAAAAACAGCCCGTTCCATGTAAGTGTTCGCATATCCTTTTCCTTCCATGTGAATGGTGGCCCATCGCGCGCGCGGCGCTAAAGCACCGCCGCGATTTTCGCCATCACCGCATCGGTCAACAACGGCACGGCATCGAGGGCCTTCAGGTTCTCTTCGAGCTGGTGCTTCTTGCTCGCGCCCAGGATCACCGTCGACACGTGCGGGTTCTTCAGGCACCACGCCAGCGCCAGCCGCGCCAGTGGCATGCCAAGCTCCTCGGCGAGGGGGACCAGTGCGCGCACCGTTTTCAGTTGCGCGCCATCGTTCTCGAGCAACGCATCGCGTAACCACGCGTAATCCGGGTGACCCAGGCGCGAGTCATCGGGCACGCCATCGTTATACTTGCCCGTGAGCAAACCGGACGCCAGCGGCGACCAGATCGTCGTGCCCATGCCGTAGTCGCGGTACAGCGGCGCGTATTCTTGTTCCACGCGCTCGCGGTGCAGCAGGTTGTACTGCGGCTGTTCCATGGAGGGCGCGACGAGATGGTTCTCGCGTGCGACACGATGCGCTTCGCCGATCAGTTCCGCCGGCCACTCACTGGTGCCCCAATAAAGCACCTTGCCCTGGCGCACCAGCGCATCCATCGCCCACACCGTTTCCGCCACCGGTGTATCCGGATCGGGACGGTGGCAGAAGTACAGATCGAGATAATCCACGCGCAGGCGCTCGAGCGCCTGGTGGCAGGCATCGAACACGTGCTTGCGCGAAAGCCCGCGCTGCGTCGGCTTCGGATCGGTGGTCGCGCCGAAATAGACCTTGCTCGAAACGCAGTAGGCATCGCGCGGCAAGCGCAGGTCGGCGATGACATCGCCCATCAGCCGCTCGGCGTCGCCCGCGTTGTAGGTTTCCGCATTGTCGAAGAAGTTGATGCCGTGGTCGTAGGCGAGCGCGATCAGCTCGCGCGCCTCGGAACGGCCGACCTGACGGCCGAACGTGACCCACGCACCATACGACAGCGCCGACAGTTTGAGGCCGGTGGCGCCGAGGCGACGGTATTCCATGCGGGTCTCCTAAAGGACGAGGTACTGGATGAGGTGCAGGGCGATGGCGGCAAAGATACCGGCGATCAGGTCATCCAACATGACACCGAGGCCGCCCTTCACCCGGCGATCGAACCAGCTGATGGGCCAGGGCTTCCACACGTCGAACAGCCGGAACAGCGCGAAGCCAAGCACGATGCACCACCACGCGGGAACGATGAGTGCAGGCAGCAGCGCGATCCACTGGCCAACGAATTCATCCCACACAATGCTGCGGTGATCGGCCACGCCAATGATGCGGCCGGCCACGTCGCACGCCCACACGCCGACGGCGAACGACGCGGCGATGATGAGCAACCAGGCCCAGGCCGGCAGCGTGTGCAGCGCCAGCCATGGGAGTATCGCGGCGAGCGAACCGAACGTACCCTGCGCTTTCGGCGCAAGCCCCGAGCCGAAGCCGGTGGCAAGCCAGCCCGCCGGCGTGGCGAGCAGGCGGCGGCGGTGCTCCGCATCCAGCACGTACTTCGTACTCATGCGAAGTGGTTCCAGCCCGCGCGCTCGGGCTTGCGCACCTGCCCGGCGGCATCGATGACGCGGACGCCCTCGCCTTCCACGATACGGCCAATCCGCGTCGCGCCGCAGCCGACGCGCGCCAGATCCGCAGCCACATCGCTCGCCTTGTCGGCGGGCACGGTGAAACACAGCTCGTAATCGTCACCGCCGGACAGTGCGAAGGCGATGGCGTCCACGTCGTGGAAATTCGTGAGCATCGCCGACGAATGCGGCAACAGCGCCGGATCGATCTCCGCGCCGACGCGGCTCTTGCTGCAGATGTGCCCGAGATCGGCCACGAGGCCATCGGATACATCGACGCACGCCGTGGCGATGCCGCGCAGTGCCTGGCCGGCGGCAACGCGCGGCGTCGGGCGGTTAAGCCGCTCGACAAGCGATGCGTATGGCGCGATGTCCGCTTCGGCCAGGCAGCGCAGGCCGGCGGCCGCATCGCCCAGCGTCCCGGTCACCATCACGACATCGCCGACCCGCGCGCCCGAGCGCAACAGCGCCTGGCCGGGCGTCGTAAAGCCATGCACCGTGACGGTGACGGTAAGCGGGCCACGTGTCGTATCGCCACCGATCAATGCCAGCCGGTACGGCGTGGCCAGTTCGGCGAAGCCACGGGCCAGCCCATCGATGAACGCCTCGTCGGGCGATGGCAGGGTCAGCGCGAGCAGTGCCCACGCAGGCGTGGCGCCCATCGCGGCCAGGTCGGAGAGATTGACCGCCAGGGCCTTCCAGCCGATATCGGCCGGCGCGGTACCGACGGGAAAGTGGATCCCTTCAACGAGGGTATCCACGGCGATCGCGAGTTCGCGGCCCGCGGGTACGGAGACCACCGCCGCGTCATCGCCGATGCCCACGGCGACATCGTCGCGGTGGGTATCGGTGTGCCGGCGGATCCGTTCAATCAGGTCGAATTCCATGCGTGCTCCCTCAGCGCGCAAGATTCGCGCAAGGCAATCAGGATCGCTTCTCGGCCGTACGCCAGTGCGTCGCGAGTTTGTCGAGAACGCCGTTCACATAGCTGTGGCCATGGTCGGCGCCGAAACGCTTGGTAGCTTCCACGGCTTCGTTGATCACGACGCGGTACGGCACGTCCGGGCGGTACTTCAGCTCGTAAGCGCCCATGCGCAGCGCGGAAAGCTCGATCGGATCGATCTGGCCCACTTCGCGATCCACGAACGGACGAATGCCTTCGTCCAGTTCCTTCACGTGCTGGTCCACGCCACGCAGCAGGTCTTCGAAGTATTCCAGGTCAGCCACCTGCATATCCTGCTCGTGGCGGAACTGTTCGATAACGTTGCCCATCTTGGCACCGCCCACCTGCCAGGCGTAAAGCGCCTGCAGGGCACGGCGGCGGGCGCGCGAGCGCGCGGCCAGGTCGATGCCGTGCGGAGGTGTGTTATTCATTTGCCGAGCTTCGTGTAGAGGTTGACCATTTCGATCGCGACCATGGCCGCATCGGCGCCCTTGTTGCCGGCCTTGGTACCGGCACGCTCGATGGCCTGCTCGATGCTATCGGTGGTGAGCACACCAAACGACACCGGCACGCCCGAGGCGTAGGCGGCCTGGCCGAGGCCCTTGGCGGCTTCGCCAGCCACGTAATCGAAATGCGGGGTGGAACCGCGGATCACGGCGCCAAGGCCGAGCACCGCTGCGTACTTGCCCGAAGCGGCGACCTTGTAAGCGGCCTGGGCAATTTCCCATGCGCCCGGCACGCGGATCAGGTCGATCGCATCGTCCTTCACGCCGTGGCGGACCAGGGCATCACGCGCGCCTTCTACCAGCGGCTCGACGACAAACGCGTTGAAACGGCCGGCGACGATGGCGAAACGGCCCTTGGGGGTGGCGAAATCGCCTTCGATGATCTTCATGGGTACGGTGTCCTGTGGGGCGGGCGGCCGCCGGGCGGCCGGGTATTTTACGGGGTTTTGGGGCGTGGGTGGCCGCTAAAGGCCAGGCGGGCACGGCCATCGGCCACATCCAGGCGGCCGTGGACGCCAAAAGGCAGGGTGAGCTTGGCCGGGCCATGGCCAAACGGCAGGCCGCGAACCAGCGGAATGCCCGCCGCCGCGCCAATCCGCTCGAAGGCCACGGAGAGGTCGTAGCCGTTGTCGTACTCGGCCACCCGGCAGCTGGTGAAATCGCCGATCAGCAAGGCCTTCTGCTTGCCGAGCACCCCGGCGTGGAGCAAGTGATACAGCATGCGCTCCACCCGGTATGGCGGTTCGGCGATGTCCTCGATGAACAGGATGCCACCCTCGATCCGGGGGAAGTAATCCGAGCCCACCAGGCCGGAAAGCATGGCCAGGTTGCCACCCCAGATCGTGCCTTCCAGGGCCAGGTCGGCGGCGTCGGGCGTATCCCAGGTGGCCTCGCCCTCCCCGCTACCCAGCGTTTTCCAGAAGTGCTCCCAGGTCAGCGTATCCAGTTCGGGGGCACCGAAATCCGGGCCGAGCATCGGCCCTCCCAGGGTGGGCAGGCCGCTGCGGGCCAGCAGGGCGCACTGCAGGGCCGTGAAGTCGCTATGCCCCACCAGCGGCAGCGGCGAACGACCGAGCCGGGCGCGCAGCCCGTCGTAATCCAGCAGCGGCAGCACCGGGTGGGCGCCATAGCCCCCGCGGATCGCCAGGGCGATATCGGGCAACGGCAAGCCAGGATCGGCCAGGGCGTTGATGTCGGCGGCGCGCTGGGCATCGGTCCCGGCAAAGCGCAATTCACGGCGCTTCAGCACGTCCTTGCCGTGCACACGGTGGCCCGCCGCCTCCAGGCGTTCGATGCCAATGCGCATGGCTTCGGGATTGTGTGGGTAACCGGCGGGGGCGATCAGGCGGATATCGTAGGTATCAGGCATGGGCTCAGGTTTAGCTGTCCTGCTCCACCACTTCAAGGCCGAAGCCCGAAATGCCCACGAACTTTCGCGGCGTGCCGATCACACGCAGGCGTTTCACACCAAGATCGGCAAGGATCTGTGCGCCCAGGCCGAGCTGGCGCCATTCCTGGTCATCCTTGGGTGCGGGCATCGGCACGGCGTCGCCACGCAGGCGCGCCAGCAGTGCCTCGGGCGTATCGGCGCCGGAGAGCACCAGCATCACGCCACGATCCTCATCGGCAATGCGGCGCAGGGCTTCGGTCACCGTCTGGCCCAGGTCATCGCGCTTCAGGTGCAGCACATCGGAAAGCGTGTTGCGCACGTGCACGCGGGTAAGCACCGGCCCGCCATCGGCGATGGCGCCGCGCGACAAGGCAAAATGCAGGCCGCTGCGGATGGCATCACGGTACGCCACCAGGTGGAACGGGCCGAATTCCGTTTCCACGTCTTCCTCGAAGACGCGCTCCACGGTCTTTTCCGTTTCCAGCCGGTAACGGATCAGGTCGGCGATGGTGCCGATCTTCAGGCCGTGCTTCGCCGCGAAGAGCTCCAGCTCCGGCCGACGCGCCATCGAGCCATCGTCGTGCAGCACCTCGATGATCACCGCGGACGGATCAAGGCCCGCCATGGCGGCCAGGTCGCAGCCGGCCTCGGTGTGGCCGGCACGGGTAAGCACACCCCCCGCCTGGGCAGTGAGCGGGAACACGTGCCCGGGCATGGTGATGTCGGCCGGCTTGGCATCCTTCGCCACCGCTGCCTGCACGGTACGAGCGCGGTCGTGGGCGGAGATGCCCGTGGTGACGCCTTCAGCCGCCTCGATCGAGACCGTGAAATTGGTGTGGTACGGCGAATTGTTGTCCGCCACCATCGGCTTCAGGCCGAGCTGGCGCGTACGCTGCTCGGTGAGCGTAAGGCACATCAGGCCGCGTGCCTCGCGCACCATGAAGTTCACGTCTTCGGGCCGCACTTTCTCGGCCGCCATCACGATGTCGCCTTCGTTCTCGCGGTCTTCGTCATCCAGGATGATGACCATGCGGCCGTTGCGCAGGTCCTCGAGGATTTCGGGGATGGTGTTGAATGACATGGGGAGGGTCCGGTCAGGCGAAGCCGTGTTCTTTAAGGAAACCTTCGTCGAGGCGCGGGGCGCCGCCGCTTGAGAGCAGGCGCTCCACATAGCGGGCCACCACGTCCACTTCGATATTCACGGCATCGCCGGGGCGGCGCGCCGAGAACGTCGTGTGTTCCACCGTGTGCGGGATCAGGTTCACGCCGAACCGGGTGCCATCCACTTCGTTCACGGTAAGACTCGTGCCATCGATGCACACCGAGCCCTTGTGGGCGATGTAGCGCGCCAGGTCCCGTGGTACCTCGAAGGTCCAGCGCAACGAGCGGCCATCGGGCACCACCGACATGACCTTGCCCGTGCCATCGACATGGCCCGAGACCAGGTGGCCGCCGAGGCGATCGGCCAGGCGCAGGGCCTTTTCGAGATTCACCTTGTCGCCAGCCTTGTGCTTGCCCAGCGAGGTCATGGCCAGGGTCTCGTTCGACACGTCCGCGGCGAAGCTGTGGCTATCGAACTCGATAACCGTAAGGCACACCCCGGACACGGCGATGCTGTCGCCCAGGGCGACATCGGCCATATCGAGGGTGGTGGTATCGACCACGAGGCGCACGTCACCGCCACGTGGCTCGAGCCGCGCGATGCGGCCGACGGCCTGGATAATGCCGGTGAACATATCAGAGGCCCCCTGCGATGGAGGCCGCGACGGAACGCTGGGTTTTCATGAAACGTTTCCCGCTAGGTTGGCGAAAAACGCCCCAAGGCGCATGGCGCCACGCGCCCGTTGGGGGCGCATGGTGCCGTCTTCTTTCATCCGGACTGTAACCGTCGGCTCCGGCATTGGACCGGATCTGCTGACCTCCCGGCAGCTGCCGGGAGCGCTCGCGGGCTTATTTCCCAAGGGAAACCTACCGCCGGTGGGGAGTTTCGCCCCGCCCTGAAGACGCTTGAATGTGGTGCGGAGCATAACATGGGGGCCGGGATACCCCATGCAAGCCCGCTTTTTTGTAGGAGCGCGCTTGCGCGCGATGCGGGGTATGAGGCGAGCACCCATCGCGCGCAAGCGCGCTCCTACATAGATCTTAGAACCTGGTCCATGACCCAGCTGGTGCGGGCGGCGGTTTCCCCCGTCGAGGGGCAAGCGCCCCGCCCCAGCAGTGCATCCACCATCGTGGTGATCAATGGCTGCTGTATATGTGCCGGGTTTTCGATGAGAAGGTTGTCGGTCTTGCCGTCGGTTTCGACGTGAATGGGGCCATCGCCAAAGGTGGCGAAGACCAACCGGCCGCGATCACCCACGATTTCCACGCGATCCTCACGGCGGTCGGCACCGAAGTTCCACAGCCCGGTCCCCACGACGCCGCCTTCGAAAGCAAAGGCCATGGCGACCGTGTCTTCGGCCGGGTAGGCGGCCATCTGGTTCCGGGCCATGCCGCGAACGTCCACGATCGGGCCCAGCAGGAAATCCAGGATATCCAGCGTATGGCTGCCGATATCGACAAAGATACCGCCGCCGGAGAGCTCCGGGCGCACCCGCCATGGCAGGTTCGCCTTGTCCTGGTACTGCCTTTCAAACGGATGGTGCAGCAGCGTGGTCACGAAGCGCGGCGTGCCGATGGCGCCTTCGCGCAGCAACCGGGCGATGGTGGTGAAGCGCGGCAACGCGCGGCGGTAATAGGCCACGAATACCGGCACGCCGGCCGCCCTGCCCGCCTCGACGATATCGAGGCATTCGCGATGATCCATCGCCATGGGTTTTTCGATGTACACCGGCTTGCCGGCGGCGATGGCCTTCAGCGCGTACTCGCGATGGCTCGACGGCGGCGTGGCGATGTAGACCGCGTCAACCTGCTCATCGGAGATCAGCGCCTGCGCGTCGTCATACCAACACTGTACGCCGTGGCGTTCCGCGTAGTCGCGCGCCTTGTCGCCATCGCGGCGCATGACCGCGACCAGCGAGGAACCCGGCACTTTCGCGAAGGCCGGCCCGCTTTTCAACTCGGTGACCGCGCCGCAACCGATGATGCCCCAGCGCACGTGTTTCATGGGGCCGAGGGACGCATCAGCAGGCGCATATCATCGCCCACCTGGCGGCGATCAATCGTATCCAGCTTCCAGCGCGACGCCATGTCATCCAGCGGCGGCAGGTGCAGCATCGGTCGCGCGCTGTTCCCCAGCAACACCGGCGCCACGTAGATCAGCAGCTCATCCGCCAGCCCTTCGGCGAGCAAGGCGCCACAGAGTACCGGGCCCGCTTCGACGTGCACTTCGTTCACATCGTGCTGCGCCAGCCAGTGCAGTGCGGCCCGCAGATCCAGCCCCTTGCCTTCCTCGACGCGGATCGCGGCACGCCGCACATCCTGCAAGTGTGCAGGCACCTCAGCACCCGCTGCGTGGAGCAACACGGTTGGCGCGCTGTCATCGAGCACATGCAAACCGGCCGGGGTGCGCAGGTGCGTATCCAGGATCGCACGCAACGGCGGCACGAACGCTTCGCCCTCCGGGAGCCGCACGGTAAGGTGCGGATCATCGGCAAGCACGGTGCCGCTGCCAGAAAGGATGGCGGAGGCACGGGCGCGCCAGCGCTGCACATCCGCGCGCGCCGCTTCGCCAGTAATCCACTTCGAAGAGCCATCGGCCAGCGCGGTGCGGCCGTCGAGGCTCATGGCCAGCTTCACACGCACCCACGGGCGACCACGCTGGATGCGGCTGAAAAAGCCGATGTTGAGTTCGTGCGCGGCATCTCGCATCAGGCCGATCTGGACGCCGATACCGGCGGCGCGAATCTTTTCGATGCCCTTCCCATCCACCTGCGTGAACGGATCTTCGTGCGCGATGACCACGCGGCCAACACCGGCCGCGATGAGTGCATCCGCGCAGGGCGGTGTCCGCCCGTGGTGCGCGCAAGGTTCAAGCGTCACGTACGCCGTGGCACCGCGCGCGGACTCGCCCGCCTCGCGTAGCGCGAATACTTCCGCATGCGGCTCACCGGCCTTCGGATGCCAGCCGGTACCCAGCACCGTCTCGCCCCGTGCGATGACACAACCCACCCGCGGGTTGGGCTGGGTGGTATGCATGCCGCGCGCAGCAAGGCGCAGTGCATGGGCCATGTGGACATGGTCCATGGCGGGAAAGAACGGGCGGCTCATCAGCTCTTGCGTCCGCGCCGTGCCGCTTCAAGCAGCGGCAATTGCAGGCCCTCGAGCGAAGGCAGGTCACGCTCCAGCTTCTCGATCTCCTCGCGGAACGCGTGGACATCCTCGAAGCGGCGGTACACGGACGCGAAGCGTACGTAGGCGACCTGGTCGAGCGCCTTGAGTTCGCGCATGACCAGTTCGCCGACGTGGCGTGATGGCACCTCGCGCTCGCCGCTGCGGCGCAAATCATTGGTGACCGCACGCATGGCGGCATCTACCGCGTCGCTGGCGACCGGGCGCTTCTGCAGCGCACGTTCGAAGCTCACCCGCAGTTTGTGCTCGTCGAACGGCTCGCGGCGATCGCCTGATTTCACGATCGCCGGGAGTTTCAGTTCGGCCGTTTCGAATGTATTGAAACGCTCACCACACTGCGGGCACTCGCGCCGCCGACGCACCGTCCCACCATCTTCAGTGAGCCGGGAATCGATGACGCGGGTGTCTTCGTGCTGGCAGAACGGACAATGCATCGATCAGCCGTATACCGGGAAGCGCTTGCACTGCGCCGTGACCTTCTCGCGCACCGCAGCGATGACGGCATCGTCGTTCGGCGCATCGAGTACGTCACAGATCCAGTTAGCCAGATCGATCGTATCGGCTTCCTTGTAACCACGGGTGGTGATCGCCGGCGTGCCGACGCGCAGGCCCGAGGTGATGAACGGCGAACGTGGATCGTTCGGCACGGCGTTCTTGTTCACCGTGATGTGCGCCTTGCCCAGCGCGGCTTCCGCATCCTTGCCGGTGGCATCGCGGCCGATCAGGTCGATCAGCATCAGGTGGTTTTCCGTACCGCCCGACACGACCTTGTAGCCACGTGCGATCAGCGTCTTCGCCATGGCCTTGGCGTTGGCCACGACCTGCTTCTGGTACTCGGTGAATTCGGGTTCGAGCGCTTCCTTGAAGGCCACGGCCTTCGCAGCGATCACGTGCATCAGCGGGCCGCCCTGGATACCGGGGAACACCACCGACTGCAGCTTCTTCTCGAGTTCTTCGCCCAGGCCCTTCGCCACGATGATGCCGCCGCGCGGACCGCGGAGGGTTTTGTGCGTGGTGGAGGTAACGACGTGGGCGTGCGGCACCGGGTTCGGGTACACACCGGCCGCGATGAGGCCGGCGACGTGGGCCATGTCCACGAACAGGTACGCACCCACCTTGTCGGCGATCTCACGGAAGCGTGCCCAGTCGAGCACCTGCGAGTAAGCCGAGAAGCCGGCGACGATCATCTTGGGCTTGTGCTCCACGGCGAGCTTTTCGATCTCGTCGTAGTTGACCAGGCCCGTGTCCGGATCGATGCCGTACTGCACGGCATTGAAGATCTTGCCCGAGAGGTTGACCTTGGCACCGTGGGTAAGGTGGCCACCATGGGCCAGGCTCATGCCCAGGATGGTGTCGCCCGGCTGCAGCAGCGCGAAGTAAACGGCCTGGTTGGCCTGCGAGCCCGAGTGCGGCTGCACGTTGGCGTAATCGGCGCCGAACAGCTTCTTCAGGCGCTCGATAGCCAGCTTCTCGGCGACATCCACGTATTCACAGCCACCGTAGTAGCGCTTGCCCGGGTAACCCTCGGCGTACTTGTTGGTCAGCGTGGAGCCCTGGGCTTCCATCACACGCGGGCTGGCGTAGTTCTCGGAGGCGATCAGTTCGACGTGATCTTCCTGGCGGCGGGACTCGTTGGCGATCGCCTGGGCGAGTTCGTCGTCGTAGCCGGCGATCGTTGCATCCTTCGGGAACATCTCAACCTCGTTGTACGGGTGGGGAATGGAGACTTGAAAGTGTAACGCCCGGGGTGTGGGCCGGCCACTAGGCCGCCGAAACTCAAGGGTTTACCGACAAAACGTGTAGGCGAATGCCGATCATTTCACCGTCGGGCGCCACAACAGGGCCCGTCGCGCCTAGACTCGGCTCCGGGCACCGATGCCCATCCCCATGAATTGCAAAAGGATTTGCCATGAAACGCCTTGTACTGGCGCTTGCCGCCGTGTTGCCCTTGCCTGCCCTGGCCACCCCGCCACCCACCCTGGATATCCATTTCGTCCTGCACCAGGACGTGCAGATGAACGAGCAGGATTTCGTTTCCGAGCATGTCAGCGCCTGGCTGGGCCACATGCGCTCGGAGGTCGTGCCCGGCCAGGACATCCGGATCCATGTGCACCGCCAGTGGGAAAACCTGGAGCTGACCCCTTATGGGTACGAACGCGCCTTGCACGACTGGGCACGCCGGGCCGGCCCCGTGGCCGATCGCCTGGCGGTCGACCGGCGGGCGATCCGCATGGTGCTGGTGACCCAGGGAGCGCCCACCGGCGGCAACGTGCTGGGCATTGCCTTTGCGGGCGATCGCTTTGCCATGGCCAGTGTGCGGAATGCCAACACGGTGGCCCACGAGCTGGGCCACACGCTGGGCGCCGTACATGGTGACGTGGAGCGTTGGGCCTTCTGCGACACCATGATGACCGACCCGCAGCTCTTCCGGTGGCCGTGCGAGGTCTATTCAAAGGCCAACCAGGCGCGCATCCGTCGTTACCTTGACGAGGGTGTATTCGACCGCGACTGAAACCCTGGCCCCAACGAGGGGGCCGGTCAGTCGACGACCGGCCCCGCGACCTGGCCCTGGGCGCGCGGCAGGGCTGGCCCCAGGTGGTAGTAATCCTGGATCCGCCGCCGGTTGGCGGCGGAATACGCGTAGCAGCTGTTGAGGAAGGGCACCGGAATGGCGGTCATCGTGGTCTGGCACCACCACCAGTCCGTGGCGCGTGTTTCGGCATCCTCATGGGTCGCGCCCAGCAGGTGGCCCACCTCGTGCGCGACGATGTTCCAGGGCCCCGTCAGGGACGCTACCGCTTCAGCCCCCTCGCCATAGGCCTTGCCCGCGGAGAGGAAGCCGACATTCTCGGGAACAAGCAGGATGAACTTGTTGCGGTAGCTGGCCATCCAGGGCAAGCCATAGACCTCCGCAAAACGACGCAGTGCGAACGACCAGTCGGCCAGCGTCTCGTCATGCCCGTGTCGGATGTCTGTGAGACCGGGCATGTCGGTAAGGTACGTCACCCGGATCGGCTGGCCGGGGAGCATCTGCTGAAGCTCATCCAGCCACCAGCCGATGTAGCCATCGTGAATGGTCTTTATGAGCGTATCGGGCGGCCGGCCGTCATCGCCGAGCGCCGCATGGAACATGAACGGGTCGTCCGCCGGGCTCACCGGCGGGTTCACCACGTCGTCGTGCAGGAAGATGAACAGGCGCAGGGGGGTGACTTCGCCCGTCTCCATGAGTGGGATCTCGTCCGCACCGGTGATGTGAACGTAGGGCGAGCCAGGGGCGGTGCCGGGGGCGGCGCCGAGCGCCGCTGAGGCACCCAGGCAGGCCAGCAGGCCCAGGGCGAGGCGGGGGAACATGGGCATGACACGAGTCCTTTCGCGGTGAGGGGGCCGGACTATAGGTCGCAACCACCCCGCTCGCGCACCGCCCTACAGCCTGCGAGGCGCCCGCCTACGCAATTCCGCGCCAGATGCCCCGTGGTGGTCAGCCTTCGACATGGAAGCTCGCTATAATAGGGGTTTGCCCGGTGGGAGCCTTCCTGGTTCCGGGGCACGGCTTTCCTGACGGAGCGTCCATGCAATACATCTACACCATGAACGGGGTGAGCAAGATCGTCCCCCCGAAGCGCCAGATCATCAAGGACATCTCGCTGTCGTTCTTCCCCGGCGCCAAGATCGGCCTGCTGGGCATCAACGGTGCCGGCAAGTCGACGGTGCTGCGGATCATGGCCGGCGTCGACAAGGACTTCCAGGGCGAAGCCCGCGCCAACCCGGGCACCAAGATCGGTTACCTCGCGCAGGAACCCGACCTGGATCCGAACAAGACGGTGCGCGAAGCCGTCGAGGAAGGCGTTTCCGAAGTCCTCGATGCCCAGAAGCGCCTTGAAGAAGTCTATGCGGCCTACGCCGAGGACGGCGCCGATTTCGACGCGCTCGCCAAGGAACAGGAAAAGCTGGAAGGCATCCTGGCCGCCAACGATGCGCACGCCCTGGAGCGCCAGCTCGAAGTGGCTGCCGATGCCCTGCGCCTGCCGCCGTGGGATGCGAAGATCGGCCCGCTGTCCGGTGGTGAAAAGCGCCGCGTGGCGCTGTGCCGCCTGCTGCTCTCCAAGCCGGATATGCTCCTGCTCGACGAGCCCACCAACCATCTCGACGCCGAATCGGTCGACTGGCTGGAAACCTTCCTGCACGACTACCCGGGTACGGTCGTGGCGGTCACCCATGATCGCTACTTCCTCGACAACGCCGCCGAGTGGATCCTTGAGCTGGATCGCGGCCGCGGCATTCCCTGGAAGGGCAACTACACCGAGTGGCTGGAGCAGAAGGACGAGCGCCTTAAGCAGGAAGCCAACCAGGAGAAGTCGCGCCAGAAGGCGATCCAGAAGGAGCTGGAGTGGGTGCGTTCGGCCGCCAAGGGCCGCCAGTCGAAGGGCAAGGCTCGCCTTAACCGCTTCGAGGAGCTGAACTCGGTCGAGTACCAGCGCCGCAACGAAACCAATGAAATCTTCATTCCGCCGGGTGAGCGCCTGGGCCAGGAAGTGATCGAGTTCAAGAACGTCACCAAGTCGTTCGGCGATCGCGTGCTGATCGAAGACCTGTCGTTCAAGATCCCCGGCGGCGCCATTGTCGGCGTCATCGGCCCGAACGGTGCCGGTAAGTCCACGCTCATGAAAATGATCATGGGCAAGGAAACGCCGGATTCCGGCGAAGTGAAGCTGGGCCACACGGTCAAGCTGGCCTACGTCGACCAGTCCCGCGATGCACTCGATCCGGCCAACAATGTGTGGCAGGAAGTGTCGGGCGGTTCGGACATCCTTACGATCGGTAACTTCGAGATCCAGTCGCGCGCCTACATCGGCCGCTTCAACTTCAAGGGCACCGACCAGCAGAAGATCGTCGGTTCGCTCTCCGGTGGTGAGCGTGGCCGCCTGCACATGGCCAAGACCCTGCTCCAGGGTGGCAACGTGCTGCTGCTCGACGAACCGTCGAACGATCTGGACGTCGAAACGCTGCGCGCACTCGAAGACGCCTTGCTCGAGTTCCCGGGCTGCGCCGTGGTCATCTCGCATGACCGCTGGTTCCTCGATCGCATCGCCACGCACATCATTGCGTTCGAAGGCGATTCGCACGTCGAGTTCTTCCCGGGCAACTACAACGAGTACGAAGCCGACAAGAAGCGCCGCCTCGGCGACGACGCCGGCCCGAAGCGCGTTAAATACAAGAAGCTGGTCTGACAAGACCCGCAACCCTGTAGGAGCGCGCTTGCGCGCGATGGCTCCTGCCGCAAGGCAGGATGGGAAAAGCATCGCGCGCAAGCGCGCTCCTACATTCCCTTATTGGAGCGGCTCCCGTGAACTTCATGAACTCGCTGAAGGACGCCTGGCGTCGCAACGACTCGCTTGTATGCGTAGGCCTGGACCCTGAGCCGGGCCGGCTGCCTGCCGGGCTTACCGGCGAGGACGGCATCTTTACCTTCTGCCGGGACATCGTCGATGCCACGGCCGGGCTGGTCTGTGCCTTCAAACCGCAGATCGCCCACTTCGCCGCACAGCGCGCCGAGGGCGCACTCGAGCGGCTGATCAAACATATCCACGACAAGCATCCCGGCATCCCGGTCATCCTGGATGCCAAGCGCGGGGATATCGGGTCCACCGCCCAGCACTACCGCGCCGAAGCGTTCGACCGCTACGACGCCGACGCCGTTACCCTCAACCCGTACCTCGGCAAGGATTCGATCGATCCATTCCTCGAACGTGCCGATAAGGGCGTGATCCTGCTCTGCCGCACCTCCAACCCGGGTGGCGCGGATTTCCAGGCACTGGATTGCGGCGGCCTGCCGCTTTACCTGCGCGTGGCGGAAACCATTGCCAGGGACTGGAATGGCAACGGCAATTGCGCTCTGGTCACCGGGGCCACCTGGCCAGAAGAACTAGGTCGCGTGCGTGCCATTGTGGGTAACATGCCATTGCTGGTCCCCGGCATCGGCGCCCAGGGCGGCGACATCGAAAAGGTCATGGAGCATGGCCAGACGACTGACGGTACGGGCCTGATGATTTCCTCGTCGCGCGCCATCCTCTACGCGAGCAGCGAAAAGGACTTCGCCGACGTAGCACATCAAGCGGCCGATAAAATGAGAAAATCGGTCAACTCGTTTCGCCGCAAGGCCTAAAAACGAAAAGCAGTCGTAAATTGCACGACTTGGCAACTGTCAAGGGCTTACGCTCCCGGCTCGGGCTATCAACAATACCGGGTCATTTGCGCCGCAAAAGCGTTCCTCCGGAGTTGTTATGCCACTTACCAACCGAGGCTTTTCTCAACGTCTACATGTCGCGCTGGACATGGCTGGCGTCAAGAAAGGCCGCGGCCGCATTACCCAGCTGGCCGATCTGTTCGATGTCAGCCGGGAAACGGCACGTAAGTGGCTCAGCGATCTCGGCTTGCCCGAGCTCGAACGCCAGATCGATATGGCCGTCCGCTTCGGCGTGAACTTCGAGTGGCTGGCCACGGGCCGCGGTTCTCCCAGCGGCGCCACCGGGGTGAAAGAGAGCCCTGCGCTCTACCGGGCTGACTCACGCGAGCAGCTGCGCCTGGTCGGCCTCGTCAGCCGCCTGCCCAAGGAGCGCCGCAAGGCCCTCCTGGTGCTCGTCGAAGCCCTGGCCGAAGCCGAATAGCCCGGTGACCCGGACTAATCGTCCCCGATATCCATTCCCGGGAACAGCACGTCGGTAAACCCGAATTTCGTGAAGTCCGTAATCCGCGACGGATACAGCCGCCCGATCAGGTGATCGCATTCGTGCTGCACCACGCGGGCATGAAACCCTTCGGCGGTGCGGTCGATCGGTTCGCCGGTCGGGCTGATGCCCTGGTAGCGAATCAACGAATAGCGATTCACCGCGCCACGTAATCCAGGCACCGAGAGGCAGCCTTCCCACCCCTCCTCCATATCCTGCGACAGCGGTGTGATCACCGGGTTGAGCAGGATGGTCTGCGGCACGGGTGGCGCATCGGGGTAACGTTCGCTGCTATCGAACCCGAAGATCACCAGTTGCAGGTCCACGCCGATCTGCGGCGCGGCCAGCCCCACGCCGCCGGCGTGGTGCATGGTGTCGAACATATCGGCGATCAGCTCATCGAGCTCTTCCGAGCCCACCATGTTGTCGGGAACCGGGGGAGCGATGCGCAGAAGGCGCTCGTCGCCCATTTTCAGGATCTCGCGAATCATCGGCAGGCCGCAGGGAGTGGGGTTGCCCCCAGCATGGCGTGAGCGAGCCGCCGGCTCAAGCACCGTAAAACCATTCGACCAATGGCTAATACGTAGGGAGCCCGTGACGCATTGACCCCCAAGGGCGCGGGGGCGACCCTTGTGGCAACCGCAAGGGGAGCCGAGAAGACCATGCACAGCGCCATTCCTAAACCCAGCCCTGCAGGCAAGATCCTGTGGGCCGCCATCGCCATCGTAGGCGCGTGGTGTCTCGGCGTCGTGGCCCTGCGCCGCGGCGAGCCCATCAACGCCATCTGGCTCGTCACCGCGTCCATCGCCGTGTTCCTTATCGGGTACCGGTTCTACAGCCGCTTCATCGCCAGCCGTGTCCTCCAGCTCGATCCGAGCCGGGCAACGCCCTCGGTGTTGCGTAACGACGGCCTGGATTACGTTCCAACCGACAAATGGGTGGTCTTCGGCCACCACTTCGCCGCCATCGCCGGTGCCGGCCCGCTTGTCGGCCCCGTGCTTGCCGCACAGATGGGCTACCTGCCCGGCATGCTCTGGATCCTGGTCGGCGTCGTGTTCGCCGGCGCAGTGCAGGATTTCATGATCCTGGGCCTGTCCCTGCGCCGTGACGGCCGTTCGCTAGGCCACATGCTGCGCGAGGAGCTGGGTGAGGTGCCCGGCGTCATCGCCATGGTCGGTGTGCTGGTACTGATGATGATCGTGCTGGCGGTGCTGGCGCTGGTGGTGGTCAAGGCACTGACCCATAGCCCGTGGGGCACGTTCACCGTCGCCGCCACCATCCCCATTGCCCTGCTCATGGGCGTGTACCTGCGCTACATCCGTCCCGGCCGCATCCTCGAGGTATCCATCATCGGCCTCGTGCTGCTCTTGGGCTCGATCTGGTACGGCAAGACCGTGAACGACACGCCTGCCCTCGCCGCCCTCTTCGACTTCGATGCCAAGGCGCTTGCCTGGTGGCTGATCGGCTACGGCTTCTTCGCCTCGGTACTGCCGGTGTGGCTGTTGCTCGCACCGCGCGATTACCTCTCCACGTTCCTCAAGATCGGCACCATCGCCCTGCTCGCCCTGGCCATCTTCCTGGCGGCGCCCACCCTACAGATGCCCGCGGTCACTCAGTTCATCGATGGCACCGGCCCGGTGTTCCAGGGCAACCTGTTCCCGTTCCTGTTCATCACCATCGCCTGCGGGGCGGTCTCCGGCTGGCATTCGATCATTGCCTCCGGCACCACGCCGAAGCTGCTGGCCAACGAGGGCGAAGCCCGCATGGTCGGCTACGGCGGCATGCTCATGGAGGCGTTCGTCGCCATCATGGCGCTGATCGCTGCCTCATCGTTGCACCCTGGCGTCTACTTCGCCATGAACTCGCCGGGCGCGCTGGTGGGCACCACGGTGCAGGATGCTGCCGCGGCGATCAGCCAGTGGGGCTTTGTCGTAACCCCTGCCGAACTGACCGATACTGCAAAGAACATCGGTGAGTCCACCATCCTCGGCCGCGCGGGCGGCGCTCCCACGCTGGCGGTAGGCATGGCCCAGCTGCTTCACGGCATCATGCCGGGCGAGAACATGATGGCCCTGTGGTACCACTACGCCATCCTGTTCGAAGCGCTGTTTATCCTGACCACCGTGGATGCCGGTACGCGCGTGGGCCGCTTCATGATCCAGGAACTGGCGGGCATGGCCTATGCACCGCTCAAGAAGACCGATTCATGGGTGAGCAACGTGCTGGCCACCGTCATCTGCGTGGGGCTGTGGGGCTATTTTCTGTACCAAGGTGCCGTGGACCCGCTCGGCGGCATCAACACCTTGTGGCCGCTGTTTGGTATCGCCAACCAGATGCTCGCCGCCATCGCGCTGATGCTGGCCACCGTGGTGGTCGTCAAGCTGAAACGCGAACGTTATGTGCTGGTGCCTGCCGTGCCCGCCGCGTGGCTCGTGATCTGCACGCTCACCGCGGGCTGGCAGAAGCTGTTCGATGCGAAGATCAGCTTCACCGCCGCGGCGAACAAGTACGCGGAAGCGGCCGCCGCCAACAAACTGCTGCCGCCGGCAAAGACCGCGGACGAGATGCAGCGGATCATCACCAACAACCGCGTGGATATGGCCCTCACCGGCCTGTTCATGCTGCTGGTGCTGACCATGCTGTTCTTCTCGCTGCGTGCCATCGTACGGGCATGGCGTGCCAACCACGCCACCGCGCATGAAGAACCGTATGTCGCGCTTTCCAGCGTGGCCCAGTAAGGAGCATGGCGATGGATACGTTCACCGCTGCCTCGCCGCGTTCACTGTGGAAGTGGGCGGTGCAAACCGCCCGCCTCTGCTGTGGCGTGCCCGATTACGACGTGTACGTGAAACACCTGCGCGAACATCACCCGGAACGCCGCGTACCCAGCTACGGCGAATTTTTCAGGGAGCGCCAGGAGGCGCGCTACCGCGGCACCGGGGGGCGTTGTTGCTGACGCCGATGTACATGTAGGAGCGTGCTGGCGCGCGATGCGGGCTCGTCGCGAGCACCCATCGCGCGCAAGCGCGCTCCTACAGGTTAGGGAAGGGCCGGCGAAAGCCGGCCCTTCTTGTCAGCGGCGGCCCTTGCGCATGTTGCTGCGCGAATCCTCGATCATCGCGCGCATGGCGGTGGCGGCCTCGTTCGGTCGGCGGCGGCGGATCGCCTCGTAGACGGCGCGATGATTTGGCAGGGAGTATTTGAAGTTCTTCGCGGTGCGAGCGGACATCACGAAGAACGTGGCGAGCGCCGTCTCGATCACCGAAAACAGCGAGCTCAGCAATTCGTTGTTGGTCGCCGCCAATACGGCCTCGTGGAAACGCAGGTCGGCCTCCGCCCAGGCGTCCAGGTCGGGAGCCTCCTCCATCGCATCCAGCGCCTCACCAATCGCTTCGAGCTGCGCGGCATCGCGCCGCCGGGCGGCGGCCATGCAGGCGGCCGGCTCGATGATCTCGCGCATCTCCACCAGTTTGCCCACGAACGCTTCGGTAGGCATGGCCTCGCAACGCCAGGTGAGCACGTCAGGATCGAGGTGGTTCCAGAAGCGCGCATCGCGCACGCGCATACCGGTCTTCTGCCGGGTCTCGATGAGGCCTTTGGCTGCAAGCACCTTTAGCGCTTCGCGCAGGATGGTTCGGCTGACATCCATCTGGGCGGCAAGCTGCGCTTCGCCCGGCAGGGAATCACCCGGCGTCAGCTCGCCGCTGACGATGGAACTGCCGATCTGCTCGACGACCTGGCCGTGCAGGCTTCGTGAATTTGCCATCTTCGGTGCCATCGCGCCCCTTCCCGCGTTAACAACCGCGCCATCCTAGCGACATTCCCGCCCACAACGTTGACGCAGCGCAGCTTGTCAATTGTCGGACAAATATGCTCTCGTCAGCAGGTCACCACAATGGGAGTGGAAGATGGATAAGCTTCTGGCCGTATCGATCACGGCAATTCTGCTTGGGAGCACGACGACCGCCATGGCCGGCGATGCGACGAAGGCATCGTTCGGCAACACGCCGGATGGCAAAGATGTAACGGTCGTTACGCTTACCAACGGCAAGGGCATGACCGCGAAAGTAATCTCGCTGGGCGCCGCCCTGTATGCGCTGGACGTGCCCGATCGTAACGGCAAGCCAGGCGATATCGTGCTTGGCTATCCGGACCTGAAGGGCACGTTCGACAAGCCGCAGTACTTCGGTGACACGGTGGGCCGCTACGCGAACCGCATTGCCAAGGGCAAGTTCAAGCTCGATGGCAAGGACTACACGGTACCAGTGAACGATGGCCCCAATTCGCTGCACGGCGGCAAGTTGGGCTTCGACAAGGTCGTGTGGACAGTGGATAAGGTGGAGTCCGGCGCGAACCCGAGCGTGACGATGACGTATGTCAGCCCGGATGGCGACCAGGGCTACCCCGGCCAGCTCACCACCACGGCGAAGTACTCGATCAACGACAAGAACGAGCTCACGATCGAATACACGGCCACCACGGACAAGCCCACCATCGTCAACATCACTAACCACACCTACTGGAACCTGGCAGGCGAAGGCTCCGGCAGCGTGGAAGACCAGAAGCTGATGATCGCGGGGGATGCGTACCTGCCCACGGATGCGACGGCCATTCCCACCGGTGAAGTACGCAGCGTGGCGGGTACGTATTTCGACTTCCGCAAGGCCAAGCCGATTGGGCGCGACCTGCGCCACGCGAGTGAACAGCAGCTCGTGTTCGGCCGTGGCTACGACCACAACTGGGTCATCTCCCGGAAGGAAGCAACGGCACCGCGTGAAGTGGCCCGTGTATCCGATCCGAAGAGCGGCCGCGTGCTGTCGCTGTGGTCGGCGCAGCCGGGGCTACAGTTCTATTCCGGCAACTTCCTGGATGGCACGACGTCGGGCAAGTCGGGCGGCATCTACCGCGAGGGCGATGCGTTCGCGCTGGAACCGCAGATCTTCCCGGATACGCCGAACCAGCCGGATTTTGGCTCCGCCCGGCTGGAACCCGGCCAGACGTACAAGAACGTCATGACCTACAAGTTCACCACCGACAAAGCCGCGAAATAAGAAAGGATATGTAGGAGCGCGCTAGCGCGCGAAAAGCCGACAGCGCGGAGAAGACGCGCCTTAGGGCAAGGAGCGATCGCGCGCAAGCGCGCTCCTACATACGAACACAGGTCACCGGCAGGGCTTCAACCCGCCTCGTGGTGCAGGGCTTCAGCGGGCTTCTTGCGGCGAAAGCGGGGAGCCAGTTCCACCATGTACATCGCAGCCAGCACCAAAGCGCCACCGCAGAGCATGCGCGTGGTCAACGCATCCACGCCGAGCGCCACCGCGAAACCTGCGGCGAAGACCGGTTCGGTGGTCATGACGATGGCGGCACGTGTCGCCGGCATGTGCGCCTGCGCCCAGGTCTGCACCAGCATCGCCAGCGCACCAGCGATCAATGCCATGTAGATGATGGCAACCCACGCCTTGCCGTCGGGCGGCAACGCCGGGCCATGGTGGGGCAGCGTGGCCAGCACGCACACCAGGGCGATGCCGAGCATCTGGATAGCGGACATGCCGAACGCATCGCCAGGCTTCGACCAATGCCCCAGCCCCACGATATGCAAGGCATAGAGCGCGGCCGAGGCGAGCGTGAGCAGCACGCCCAGGTCCACCGCGAACCCGTTGAGCGCCAGCACGCCCAGGCCCACCATAGCGAGTACGACGGCGAGCCACGTGATGGCGGGAATGCGCTGCCGGAACAATAGCCACGCAAGCATGGGCGTGATGACTACATACATGCCGGTCACGAAGCCGCTGACACTGGGCGAGGTCAACGCGATACCTTCGGTCTGCAACCATTGCGCGAGGCCATAAAGCACGCCAAGCGCCAGCCCTCGCCAAAGCTGCGGTCGGCTGAGCCGGCGCACTGGCAGGGCAAACAGCAGCAGCATCGCCACCGCGGCGATGGCGAAGCGCACGGCCAGGAAATCGATCGGCAACATACGGCCCACGACATCCTTGATCATGACGAACGTCGAGCCCCAGATCGCGGTCACTGCCAGCAGGCCCAGCGTCGCCAGGCCACTGCCTTTCACCGCGCCGCTCATCGGCGCTTTTTCCGCAGGAGCTGGCCCGGGATCTTGAGTAGGAAGTGCGACCAGATGCCCAGCCAGACCAGGCCACGCAGCAACGGATTCTTTGCCGCCGGGTCGTGGCGACGGAACCAGATGAACATGCTGCGGTGCTTGTGCCGGCTAACGAACACGGGACGATGGCGACTGGAACCGCCCTTGCCGTGCATGACGCGAACATCCGCGGCCAGCAACACCTGGTAACCCATGTCGCGCGCGCGCCGGCACAGGTCCATGTCTTCGCAATGCAGGAAGAAGGTCTCGTCGAAGCCGCCCAGCGTCTCGAACGCGGCACGTGGCATGAGCAGGATGGCCCCGGATACGACCTCGGCCTGGACAGCGCCTTCGGGAAGCGGGCCACCGATATCGATGCCGGCACCGCCACGACCCAGCTTGGTGGCCAGCGCGCGGGCGAGCAGCGGGTCGCGCCGGTGCGATGCCGGATCCACGTTCCCGGCTTCATCCTGGACCAGGGCGCCCACGATGCCGGTGTGCGGCCCGACGTGAGCGAGCATGCGCGAGAGCGTATCCGGATCGATCAGGCAATCCGGGTTCAGCACCAACAGGTACTTTCCGCGCGCGTGCGTGGCCCCGCGGTTCACGGCGGGGCCGAAGCCGAGGTTGGCACGGTTGTAGACGACACGGACGCGATCATCGGCCGCGAAGGCGCGGTCCAGCGCCTCGGGGATGCCATCGTCCGAGCCGTTGTCGACCACGATGACCTCAACAGGCCGATCGCTCGCGAGCGCGTGATCCACGCAATCGCGAGTGAGCGGCCCGCTATCGGCCAGGACGATGATGATGCTGGTGAGATCGCCCGTCGTCACGGCTGCCACCTCGTTCGCGGCCCGGCTCAACCGACCCAGGCGCGCGCGTTACGGAACATGCGCATCCACGGCGAATCCTCGCCCCACTGCTCCGGGTGCCAGCTGAGCTGTGCACTGCGGAACACGCGTTCCGGGTGCGGCATCATGATCAGCACGCGGCCATCGGCAGCGGTAAACGCCGTAAGCCCGCCCGGCGAACCGTTCGGGTTCAGCGGGTAGTGCTCGGTAGGCTTGCCGCGGTTATCCACGAACCGCGCCGCGCCGTGGCTCTTCGACGGGCTGCATACGTTCGGGAAACTCACGCGGCCTTCGCCGTGTGCCACCGCGACTGGCAGGCGCGAGCCGGCCATGCCACGGAAGAACAGGCTGCCCGCATCGAGAATCTCGACCGTGGCCAGGCGCGCTTCATACTGTTCGGACTGGTTGCGCAGGAACTGTGGCCAGTGCTTCGCGTCGGGGATGATGTCCTTCAGCTGCGACATCATCTGGCAGCCGTTGCACACACCCAGTGCGAACTTGCTGCCGTCCTCGAAGAAGCGGGCAAACTGCTCGCGCAGCGCATCGTTGTACAGGATGGACGTGGCCCAGCCGCGGCCCGCACCCAGCACGTCGCCATACGAGAAACCACCGCAGGCGGCGAAACCACGGAAATCCTTCAGGTGGTGGCGACCGGTGGCCAGGTCGGTCATGTGCACATCGACCGCTTCGAAGCCGGCGCGGGTAAATGCCGCCGCCATCTCCACCTGGCCATTCACGCCCTGCTCGCGCAGGATCGCCACGCGCGGGCGCACGCCCGTCGCGATGTACGGCGCAGCAATATCTTCCGCCGGATCGAACGTGAGCTTCGGCGACAGGCCCGGATCGGCGTCATCGAGGCGCCATTCGCTTTCCTGGTCCGCGCTGAGCGGGTTGTCGCGCAGGCGCTGCATGGCGTAACTGGTTTCGTTCCAGGCGCGGAACAGTTCGGTCCAGTTCCACTTGAACGGCGTTTCGCCGTTCAGGTGCAGCTTGATCCCGAGCTTCTCCTTCGGCCGGCCCACGTTGTGGGTCATGCCCGCCAGGTTGTGCTTCACCAGCAGCTGTTCGAAGGCCTCGCGGTTGGCCGACGCCACCTGTACGACGGCGCCGAGCTCTTCGTTGAACAGCGCACGCAGCGTGGCATCGGCCCAGCCATCCAGGCGGATCTCAAGGCCACAGCGGCCAGCAAAAGCCATTTCCAGCAGCGTGACGATGGCACCGCCATCGGAACGATCGTGGTACGCCAGCAACAAGCCCGAGCGGTTCGCTTCCTGGATCAGCTCGAACATGGCGCGCAGGCGCTTCGCATCATCCAGATCGGGCGGCACACCGCCACCACGGTTGAACACCTGGGTGAGCGCGGAACCGCCAAGGCGATCGCGGCCTGCGCCCAGATCGATCAGCCACAGATCGGTATCGCCGCGATCCAGCTTGAGCTGCGGGGTAAGCACGCGGCGCACATCGTCGACGCGCGCGAAACCGGTGATGACCAGCGACACCGGCGATACGGTCTTCTGCTTCTTGCCGGCTTCATCCGTCCACACGGTGGACATGGACAACGAGTCCTTGCCCACCGGGATGGCGATATCCAGTTCCGGGCACAGTTCCATACCCACGGCGCGCACCGCATCGAACAGCGCGGCGTCTTCGCCTGGGTGGTTCACGGCGGCCATCCAGTTCGCGGACAGACGCATTTCTTCGAGCTTGAGCGGTGCGGCGGCCATGTTGGTGATGGCTTCGCCCACCGCCATGCGTGCGGCATCGGGGCTGGAGAGCAACGCCACCGGGGCGCGCTCGGCCATGGCCATGGCTTCGCCGGTGTAGCCGTCGAAATCGGTCATGGTCACGGCCACGTCCGCCACGGGCACCTGCCACGGGCCGACCATCTGGTCGCGCGCGTTCAGGCCACCCACGGTGCGGTCGCCGATGGTGATCAGGAAGTTCTTCGACCCGACTGCCGGCAGGCGCAGGACGCGCATCAGCGCTTCGTCCATGCCGATGCCGGTGAGGTCCGCCACCAGGTCAACGCGCGGCTTCACGCGCTGCGCATCGCGGTGCATGCGCGGCGGCTTGCCGAACAGCACATCCATGCCAAGGTCGATCACGGTGATATCACGGCGCGGATCGCGCACGATCAGGCGCGCTTCCGCGGTGGCATCACCCACGACGGCGAACGGGCAACGCTCGCGCTTGCAGTAGGCCTCGAACTCGGCGATGTCCTCCGGGCCAATCGCCAGGACATAGCGCTCCTGCGATTCGTTGCTCCACACCTGCATGGGCGAGAGCGTCGGATCATCGCAAGGCACTTTCGACAGATCGATGATGCCGCCGACGCCGGCGTCGTTGAGGATTTCGGGAATGGCATTGGAAAGGCCACCCGCGCCCACGTCGTGGATGCTGACGATGGGGTTCTTGTCACCACGCGCCCAGCACGCATCGATCACCTGCTGGCAGCGGCGTTCCATTTCCGGGTTATCGCGCTGCACGGAGGCGAAATCGAGCTCGGCACTGGAGGTGCCGGAGGCGACCGACGAAGCCGCACCACCGCCAAGGCCGATGAGCATGGCGGGGCCGCCAAGCACGATGACCTTATCGCCAGGGCGTACGTCACGCTTCTGCACGTGCTGCTCGCGGATGGCAGCCAGGCCACCGGCGATCATGATCGGCTTGTCGTAGCCGCGGCGGATGCCCTTCTCGCCGGTTTCCTGCTCGAACGTGCGGAAGTAACCACCCAGCGCAGGGCGGCCGAATTCGTTGTTGAACGCAGCAGCACCGAGCGGGCCATCACGCATGATTTCAAACGCGGAGGCCATGCGCGGCGGCAGCGGGCGCGCGGTTTCCCACGGACGCGGCGTACCGGGAATGCGCAGGTGCGACACCGAGAAGCCGGTCAGGCCAGCCTTCGGCTTGCCGCCGCGGCCGGTCGCGCCTTCGTCGCGGATTTCGCCACCGGAGCCCGTGGCAGCGCCCGGCCACGGCGCGATGGCCGTGGGATGGTTATGCGTTTCCACCTTGATGGCGTACGGCGCGGATTCCTTCACCGTGCGGAACACACCGTCTTCGGGATTCACGAACAGGCGGTTGCCCTCGTAGCCCTCGACGACCGCCGCGTTGTCCTTGTAGGCGGACAGCGTGAAGCGCGGCGAGTGCTGGTGGGTGTTCTTGATCATGCCGAACAGGGACTTTTCCTGTTCCTTGCCGTCCAGGGTCCACGTGGCGTTGAACACCTTATGGCGGCAATGCTCCGAGTTCGCCTGGGCGAACATCATCAGCTCGGCGTCGGTGGGCGCCCGGCCCATCTCGCCGTAACGCTCGGCGAGGTAATCGACCTCGTCGGCGGCCAGGGCCAGGCCCAGCTCGCTGTTGGCGGTTTCCAGCGCGGCATGCGGGTCGCTGCCCAACGGCACGCGGCCCAGGTCACCCGGGGTGCCCGCCAGGAACAGCCCGGCGGCATCGGCCAGGCTGGCCAGCGGCGACTGCACCATGGGGTCGCAGAAGGCCGCCATGACCTGGGCGTAGGCCGGGTCGGTGGCCGCCGGCATGCCGGTGACCTGCCACGCCACGCCACGCTCCACCCGGTGCACGTTGAAGCCGGCACCGTGGACGATATCGGTGGCCTTGCTGGACCAGGGCGAGATCGTGCCCAGGCGCGGCACGACCCAGAACGAGGCGGGCTCGGGCTGGCCAGGCTTGGCCTCCAGCACGGCCAGCAGGCGCGCACGGGCGTCACCTTCCGGGGGCGTGGCGGCATCCACGAAGTACACGAACCACGCCGCCTGTACCCGGGTCCCATGGTGCAGGGCCTCCAGGTGGGCGTTCAGTCGTTCGAGGCGAAACGGCGAGAGGGCGCTCTGCCCGTCGAGTGCGATCATGCGGGGGGATAAGGCGCTGGAGGAAAACGCCTATTCTACATGATGTTGCGGGACAGCATCGGGGCTGACCACGAGGCCAGCCCCGACAGGGCCTTAGCCGCCCTTGATGGTGCCGGCCGGGGCGCTGACCGCCTTCAGCAGCTGGGCGGGGGTAAGGTAGCCACCCACCACGTCGCCGTTTTCGGTCACTACGGTGGGGGTGCCGTTCACGCCCAGGCGCTCGCCCAGTTCGAACTCATCCTTCACCGGGTTGGTGCAGGTGGCTGCCGCGACGGAACCGCCCTTCATGGCCTTGTCGAACGCGCTCTTGCGGTCCGACGCGCACCACACCGAGACCGCCTTGGTGTACGACGGCGTGTCGTTGCCACCCGTGGTCTTGATGCCCTCGCGCGGCCAGAACACGTATTCCACTGCGATGCCCTGCTTGTTGAACTCTTCGATCTGCGAGTGCAACTGGCGGCAGAAGCCGCAATCCACATCGGTGAACACCGTGACGGTGTGCTTGGGGTTCGCCGGCGAGTAGATCAGCCGCTGCGATGCGGGCACCTTGGCCAGCTCGGCCTTGCGCGTGGCGGCCCAGCTCGCGGCCGAAAGATCGGTCTGGCTCTTCAGGTCGATCAGGTTGCCGTTGAGCATGTAACGGCCATCGGCGGTGACATACACCATGCGGCCCGAGGCCACGACCTGATAGAAGCCGGGCATGGGCGAGGGCTGGATGCTATCGACCTTGATACCGGGGCCAAGGCCTTCAACGGCGGCGCGCACGGCTTTGGTGTCATCGGCGGCGGCCGCCGTCATGGCAAACACGCCGGCCAGCAGCGCCGGGAGGATTTTCTTGAACATCGGGTACGGCTCCATGGGGTACCGGGGGAGTTCACGGCCGTTTTTGGAACGCGCGGCACGCGATCGGTTCCCCCGATTGTGGCACGGCAGGTTATCCGCGGGGGTGATGCTGGGCGTGAAGGCGCTTGAGCCCCTCTTTCGCCACCAGGGTGTAAATCTGCGTGGTGCTGAGCGCGCTGTGGCCCAGCAACATCTGCAGCGCACGCAGGTCGGCACCATGGTTGAGCAGGTGCGTGGCAAACGAATGACGGAGCACGTGCGGCGAGACGCGCTTGCCGGGGATCCCCACCTGCATGGCGTAGCCCTTTACCAGGGTCCAGAACTGCTGGCGGCTCATGGCGCTGCCACGGCGCGACAGGAATAACGCGGGCGGCTGGCCATGGCCCTGGGCCAGACCCGGTCGCGCTTCGGCAAGGTAGCGCTCGACATGTGCCAGCGCCTCCTCGCCCACGGGCACCAGGCGATCCTTGCCGCCCTTACCGGTGACACGCAGCACGCCCTGGCGCGTATTGAGGCCGGAGAGCGGCAGGTCGACTAATTCTGAAACGCGCAGGCCCGATGAGTACATCAATTCGAGCATGGCGCGATCACGCAGGCCCAAGGCTGTGGTCGTGTCGGGCGCTACGATCAGCGCCTCGATCTCGCGCTCGGCCAGCGCCTTGGGCAGGCCGCGCGGCATCTTCGGCCGCTGCATGAGCAGGGTCGGGTCTTCGCGCTTGCCTTCATCGCGCGCCATCTGCGCGTAGAAGCGACGGAACGCCGATTGCCGCCGGGCCATGCTGCGCACGGAGACTGGCTGGCTGCCGTGGTACGCCGAAATATCTTCGCGAGTCGCCGTGGCCAGCGTGTGGCCACGCGGTTCCAGCCAGCGCGATAGCTGCGCCAGGTCACGCCGGTACGCCTCGAGCGTGCGATCGGCCAGGCCATCTTCCGACCACACGCGCTCGATGAAGCGATCAATCAGGCGGGCGTCGGCCGCGCCGGGTTCGGTGCTGCTTTCCGTCATGCCACGATGGTCGCACGAGCACACCCGGAAAACCCATAATGGCCCGAGCACCCCATTGTGAGGCCGCATGAGCACGACACCCTTACCCGCCCCTGCCTGGCGCCGCTTTGCGGCGATCGTTTACGACGTGCTGGCGGTGGTCGCCATCGTGATGGTGGTGGGATTGATCGCGCAAATGGTGACCGGTGGCCATATCGCGGATGACAAGGGGCACATCGTGGCGTGGTGGTACCAGCCCCTTCAGGCGATCGTGGTGGGCGCGTATTTCCTGTTGTCGTGGATACGTGGCGGCCAGACCCTGGGCATGCGGCCGTGGCGTATTCGCGTCGTGACGCGCGAAGGCAACGCGGTGGATATCAGGCGCGGGCTGCTGCGCCTTATCGTGGCGGGGCTGCCCGTGTTGCTGCTGATGCTTTATGCCGTGGCGTCGTTACAGGTCGCTCTTTGGGCGCCGCTGGCCGGCTGGGCCGTGATCCTGCTGCCATCGTTGTTCGATGCGCGCCACCGCGGCCTGCACGATATGGCCGCCGGTACCGAGATCCGCCCGCTCGCTATTTGAACTGATCGCTCGCGGGCACCCATGAGCCGTTCGCCTGCGGCGCGGCCTGCACGTTGATCTTGATGGTGGGTTCGCAGCCCGGCGGCAACGGGCCGCCCGCGACACGTGCCGTGGTGCAGAAGGCGGTGTTGTCGATCGGCTGCGGCGCGGCCGCCACGGTGGTCGCATTCGCAGGCGGCAGGTTATCCGCCAGCGGCTTCGAGGCCATCGTCTGGTTCTTCACCAGCTTGTCGGGCTCGGACGGTTTCGGCGGCGGATCGCCACCGCAGCCCAGCGTGAACAGTGAAATCGCCTGCTTCATCGCGCCGCCGGAGGCACCCGGCCCCGCCGTGCAGTTGATACGCACGCCGCGCGGCAGCGGTACGGTGAACTTCACCGTCGTGGCTTCCACACCATGCCGAAGCGCCGTGTCGACCGAGCTTTCGCCCTTGGGCGTCCATGCGCCATCGAAGCGCGTGGCCTTGTAATCGATATGCACGTGGGCACCGTTCTGCGGCGTGACGTTGCCACGTGGTTTGAGTTCCACGTAGGCGCCGACCTGGCCGGTCTTGTCGCCCTGCCCACCTTCCACGCCGTCCGCACGTTGCGAGGTGCCGTTCGCGCCGGTGAGGCGCTCGCCTTCGTCCGCGCCCTTCGCGGCGCCCGGCTTGCCGGTATCCGCCGTCGCACCGGGCGTGTTGGTGCCGGCGTTCGCCGCCGTGGATTCGCCAGCGGCGGAAGGTGCGCCGGGCTCGCCCTTGCTCGGCGCGGCGCTGTTATCCGCGGCCGCCTTGCCCTGTTCGTTCTGCGCCTGCGCCGTGGCTTCGCCGGCGGCGTTATCGCCCGGTGCCTGGCCCGGCGGCGCGGGGGCCATGTCTTCACCCGCGACGGGGCGCTGCAACTCGCCTGGCGTGACCGCCGGCGCCTGGATCGCTGGGCGTGAAACATCCGCCACCGGTGCCGAGAGATTCGCCTTGGCCGCAGCATCGGGCAACGGCACCGCTTCGAGCTCGGCTTCGGCCTGGACGGCCGGTGCGCGCACGGTCTCGACCGCCACCTTAGGCGGTACGGGGCGCGGGAGATCGGGCGTGACCTGGGGCGCTGGCGGCGCCGTCGGCTCCTGCGCAATCGCTGGCAGCGGCGTGTCCTGCGGTGTGGGCGGCGCCGACGATTCCTGCACCTCCGGGCGCGGCACGGACGCCAGTGTCATCGTGGTCGTCGGCACCGGCGTGGTCTTCTCGGCCGTGATCTGCGGCGGCGTGGGCGTCACCGCCGGTTGCGATGACGGAATCGGCGGCAGCGACAACGACGCGGGCGGCGGCATGGGCGCCGTGCCTTCCACCTGGGCCTTGCGCACCGGCTCGGGCTGGAAGCGTGGGGGAACGACCGTCGGCTTAGGCGTATCGACGGCCAGATCGGGCGGCGCGGGCGTGGGCAGCGGCACCTTCTCCAGCTCGGGCTGTTGGGGCGGCGCGGTCGGCTGCACCAGCGGCTTCTCGGCCACGGCCTGCACGCTCGGCGGCGGCGCGGTGACCTTCACATCGGGCTTGACCTGCGGCGGCGGTGCCGCGGGCACCGCGATAGCCGGCAGGGCCTTCGTCGCGGACGCGGTGGCGGCCGCGTGCGAACCGCGCGAGGCACGGCTGGCGACGGATTTGCTGGTGGCCTGCTTTGCCTTGGCGACCGGCGCCTTCGACGGCGTGCCACGCACTGGCGGTACGGGCGGGGGTGGCTTGTCGATCAGCCGGACCTGAAGGGCATCCGGGTTATCCAGGTCATCAGGCGGGGGCGGCAGCACGTTGTACGCCGGCCCAAGGATCATGCCGAACAGGAACACCAGGTGGATAAGGAGCGTGCCGACCCAGCCGGCGATACGCCGGCCGCTGGGACTGGGCCTCTGGCGCAGCTGCCGGCGATAGACAAGCGCATGCATCGCCGCATCGCGCGGCGATACGGGCAGCGTGGGTTCGCCGGCCTCGCGCTCGCTGTCCGGTGTGTAATGGGTAGGCATTGGGCGGTAGTGTCTATGGTGCGTGGGCCACGCACAATCGCCCGGCGCACCCGATCGCGCGCGAGTGCGCTCCTACATTCCCTTTTTGCGCTGCTCTTCGGCTTTTTCCAGTTCGATGGCCTTCAGCGGCACATCGCTGGGGCAGCCTTGCGGTAGCGGCTTGTCGGCGCGGAACGCGGCGATGCACTCGGCCTCTTCCGGCGCTTTCACCACATCGGGGCCATCGGCCAACGGGTGCGAGGGCGCCATGTTGAGCCGGCCATCGGCCGACTTCGGCGGCGGCTTCGGCGGATCTTCGCCCCGGCACCCCACGGGCAGCACGAAGAACACCGTGGCGCAGTTGATCCGGGTACCACCGACATTCACCTGCTTCTTCAGCGTGGTGTTTTCCATGACCTTGCGCAGGCCGCCGTTCACGATGTTCTCGTCGCGCGGCGCCCAGTCCTTCTCGAACCGGGTCTCTTTGTAGGTCACCGGCCCCTTGTGGGCCATGACGCCGGCATCATCCGTGGGCTTGCGCGCCACGAAATCCGCCTGGGTTGTATTGGCCGGTGGCGCCGGTGCCGGCGTGGCGCCCGTGTTGATGCTGCCATCCTTGCCGTACAGCTGCAGCGCGGGCGCCGGTGGCGTGGGTGCCGCCTCGTTTTCGGCAGGCTTGTCCTCCTTCGGCGGCTCCTTCTTAGGCTTGGGCGGCTCAGGCCGGGTGGCCTCAGGCGAGCGCACCTTGGGCGGCGGCTCGCTCACCGGGGGAGGCGGCGGGACGTTCGCCTGCAAGGGCGGCGGCGGGGTGGGCTCGATGAAGCGCACCTCCAGTACGTCCTCCTTGTCATCAGGCACGGCAAACCCGACCAGCGGCCGCGGCTGCATCTCGTAGCGCACCAGCAGGATGATCAGGATGTGCAGGATCAGGGTGCCGGCAATGGCCAGCGTGGAGCGCACCGGATCGTGCGGCGGCTTGCGCTGGCGGATGGCGCGCAGGGCCGTGATGGTGGCGGGATCGATCGGGTGCAGCCCATGGCGGCGCGTCGCCTCCGGGGGGAGCCGGTGCGATTCGACGTGCGGCGGTGGCGCCTTGCCTGGGTATTGCACGCTGGAGGGGAGTCCCGATCTGGCCTGGAGGAAAGCTGTACAGCTTAGCGCGACGGCCTGACCGCACCTTAAGCCTGCGCCTACAGACACCGCGCCCGAAAGAAGATTCCCGCGCCACTTGATTCCCACGCCCAATCGGAGAAGGCTTGGAAGGACGGGGGGACCGCCATCCTTAGGGAGGGTCGCATCGTGTCGCCATCCACGGAACGCATCCGCAGCCTGTCACTCGCCGGCCACGCCGGGGCCGGCAAGACCACCTTGTTTGAAGCCATGCTCCACGCCGGCGGCGCGCTCAACAGCATGGGCAGCGTGGAAAAAGGCAGTACCGTTTCTGATAACGACCCCATGGAACGCGCCAGGGGCCACTCCATCGATGCTTCCATCGCATCCATCGAACGCAACGGCTTTCGAATACACCTTGTGGACACCCCCGGGTACGCGGATTTCCGCGGACCGGCCCTCGCCGCGCTCGCGGCGACCGATACCGTGGCGATCGTGGTGAACGCCGCCAACGGGATCGAACACGGGACGCGTAGCATGATGGCGCACGCAAAGGAGCGTGGCCTCGCGCGCCTGCTCATCGTCAACCGCATCGATGCGGAAGGTGTAAACCTATCCGCACTGGTGGATGACCTGCGCACGGAGTTCGGCAATGAATGCCTTCCCGTGAACCTGCCCGCCTCGCACGGGCACGCCGTGCGTGATGCCTTCTTCCAGAAGGGCGGCGACAGCGATTTCTCATCGCCGGGCGAAGCGCACCAGCAGCTCATCGATCAAGTCGTCGAAATCGATGATGGCGTCATGGAGCATTACCTGGATAAGGGCGAAGATGCCCTGACCGCCGCCGAACTGCACGATGCACTGGAGCACTGCCTGCGCGATGGGCATCTCGTGCCCATCGTGTTCACCAGTGCGCGCGATGGCGTCGGTGTGAGCGAATTGCTCGAGCTCATCGAACGCATCCTGCCCTGCCCCAACGAAACCAATCCGCCGCCGTTCCACGACGACAAGGGCATTCGCTTCGATGTCGCGGCTGACGCCGGCAAACACGTCGTCGCCGACGTGTTCAAGATCGTCAACGATCCCTTTGTTGGCAAACTCGGGGTTTTCCGCGTGTGGCAAGGCACCGTGCGCAAGGATTCGCAGCTACTGGTCGATGATGGGCGCAAGCCATTCAAGGTGGCGCATCTGTTCCGGCTGAAAGGCAAGGATCATGTCGAGGTCGATGAAGCGTTGCCCGGCGATATCGTCGCGGTCGCCAAGGTCGATGACATTCACTTCGACGCGGTGCTGCACGATGCCGCCGATGAAGGGCGCATCCACCTGCAACCGTGCCCGTTCCCTTCGCCCATGTTCGGCCTGGCGGTGGAGCCTGCGCATAAGGGCCAGGAGCAGAAACTGGCACAGGCGCTCGCCCGTCTCGCCGAGGAGGATCCGTGCTTCGTGGTGGAGCACCACGCCGAAGTTAACCAGACGGTCATTCGTGGGTTATCCGATCTGCACCTGAAACTGATGCTCGAACGGATGAAGTCACGTTATGACGTTGAAGTGGTCACCCACCCGCCGCGCATCGCTTACCGCGAAACCATCGGCGGGAAATCCGAAGGCCATCACCGCCACAAGAAACAGACCGGCGGCGCGGGCCAGTTCGGTGAGGTGTTCCTGCGGGTGGAACCCCTCGAGCGCGGCGCGGGCTTTGTGTTCTCGGATGACACCAAGGGCGGCGTGATCCCGAACCAGTTCATGCCGGCGATTGAAAAAGGCATTCGCCAGGCCATGGATGCGGGGGCCGTCGCGGGCTACCCCATGCAGGATGTGCGTGTGAGCGTCTACGACGGCAAGCACCACCCGGTGGATTCCAAGGAAGTGGCCTTTATCAGCGCAGGCCGCAAGGCGTTCCTCGATGCCGTGTCGCGGGCGCGGCCTGTGGTGTTGGAACCGGTGGTGGACCTGGAGGTATCGATCCCCGGTCCATCGGTGGGCGATGTGACGGGTGGCCTGGCCTCGCGGCGAGCACAGATCATGGGCACGGATTCACTGCGCGGCGGTGAGACCCTGATCAAGGCCCGCGTGCCGCTGGCGGAACTGGCGGATTTCCCGACCCAGCTCAAGGCCATGACCGGTGGCCAGGGGCGTTACGCCATGGACTTCAGCCATTACGACACGGTGCCGCCGGGCGTGCAGAAGAAGCTGGTGGAGGCCTGGAAGCCCAAGGCCGAAGAGGATTGAACCTGGGTTCCTGCGAGCAGGAACAAGGAACCCTGTAGGAGCGGGGGGGGGGGGGGGGGGGGGGGGGGGGGGCGGGCCCCCCGGGGGCCCCCCGCGCCCGGCCGCGCGGGGCGGGGGGGGGGCGGGGGGGGCGCGGCCGCCCGGGCCGGGGGGGGGGGGGGCGCGC